>URYA01000155.1 GCA_900551975.1 uncultured Collinsella sp.
CGGCGGCAGCTGCCTGCTCCTCGGCCTGCTTGGCGGCCTCGACTTCCTGAGCGCGGGCCTCGATCACCGAGGCGAGCTGCTTGCGGACCATAGCGACATAAGCGTCCTCCAAGGTGGAGGAAGCGGACTTAGCGGGAATCTTCATATCGGCGAGATGACCCATCAGTTCCTTGGAGGTCATGCCGAACTCTTTGGCCAGGGTGGACACACGGACTTTTGCCATATGACTTCACCTACCCTTTCTGGCACCTTGGGTGCCTAGAGACTGAACGAGCGTGGGAGACGCGCCGGGACCCACCCGGCGCGACCGCGCGCTAGATCAGGTCCTCCGCATCATCGAAGGCGTCGGTGTCATGGACACCGCAGAAACGGGAGCCGGGACGAGCCTGGTTGCGGCACTGGACGCCGTCCTCGGACACATACTCGCAGCGGCGGACGTCCTCGTCCTCCTCGTCACCGATCAGGTCGGCGGCGGGCTCCTCGTGAACGGGAACATTCTTGAGGATGTCGGCGGCAAGCGTCTCGGACTTGATGTCGATGTGCCAGCCGGTCAGGCGCGCGGCGAGGCGGGCGTTCTGGCCCTCCTTGCCGATGGCGAGGGACAGCTGGTCGTCGGGCACGATGACGCCGGCGTAGGCCTTCTCCTCGTCGATGAGGACGCGGGTGACCTTAGCGGGCGACAGGGCGTTGGCGACGTAGACGGAAGGATCGGCATCCCACAGGATGACGTCGACGCGCTCGCCACGGAGCTCGCCCACGACAGCGCGAACACGGCTGCCCTTGGGGCCGACGCAGGCGCCCACGGGATCCAGACGGTCGTCGAGCGAGTGAACAGCGACCTTGGAGCGCTGGCCGGGCTCGCGGGCGATCGACTTAATCTGGACGGTGCCCTCATAGATCTCGGGCACCTCCTGCTCAAACAGACGACGCATGAGCTCGGGGTGGGTACGGGAGATGACAATCGGCGGACGGCTGTGCTCGCCACGAACCGGCTGCAGGTTGGAGTTGGGATCGCGAACGTCGATGATCACGGCCTTGATGTGCTGGTTGTGCAGGTAGCGCTCGCCCATCGGACGCTCGTTGCGCTCGTTCTCGTAACGACGCTGATCGAAGTGCGGTAGCTCGGCCTCGACGCCCTCGCGGATCTTGACGATCGTGAAGTCGGGCGTGGACTGCAGCACGGTACCGCTGATGAGGTCACCGATGCGGCCGGAGAACTCCTCGTAGATCTGCTCGCGGGCGGAGTTACGCACAATGGCGTTAATCTCGGCCTTAGCGTGCTGGGCAGCGATGCGGCTCGTGTTCTTGGGGGTGACGTCGATCTCCTCGAACTCGGTGAAATTGCCCTCCTCGTCCATGGAATCGTCGATCGGCTCCAGGCGGTAGACGTAGATCTTGCCGGTGGTGCGGTCGATGGTCACCTTGGCGCCCCACTCAAGATGCAGGATCTCGGCATAGCTCTTGGCGAGCGACTGCTCCAGGCGGTCGATCAGGTAGAGCTGGTCGATGTGCTTCTCCTGGCAAAGCTCCATCAGGGCGGACATCATGTCGGATGCTGCCATCTTACTTTCCTTCCTTCGCGGGCTTGAAGTCGTAGGTGGGCTTCAACTTGCACTTTTTAACATCAGAGAAATCGAGGGTAACGGACTCGCCGTCCTCGAGCTCGAGGGTCACGTTCGTCTCGGTGGCGGCGGCAATCTTGCCGGCGTACTTGCGACGGCCCTCGGTGGCGGTGGAGGTGAGCTCACAGTTCTCGCCCACAAAGCGGGCAAAGTCGCACGGGCGGCGCAGCGGGCGCGCCATACCCGGGCTCGACACCTCGAGCGTATAGCTCGAAGAGATGGGATCGAGCTCCTCAATCACATCGCCGACCCACTTGGTGTTGGCCGTGACGTCGTTGAGCGACAGGCTCTGACCCTCGGCACCCTCGATACGCACGCGCACGCAGGGGGCCTTGGTGGCACCCACGAGCTCGACGTCGACGATGTCGACATCGTGCTGGGGAGCGACGGCCTCGAGCGCGTCGATGATCGCCTGCTCGGTCTTGGTCTTGACCATTGCGGCACCTCCATCCATACAAAAAAGAAGCGGGGCCGAAACCCCACTTCTTTCAATTACAACTTCATTTGCAAGCAAACTATACCAATAGCTGCGGAAACGTGCAAGCACAGTACGAATCTGCAGGTCAGCGTGCGCACAGCTTCTCCACAAGAATAGGACAATTGGTCGAGGAACCCCATGCGGCGCGCCCTCAACAGCCCCAAAACGGGCCATGCGTCCCATTCCACAGGCCCGTTCGGACCCCAAGGGCATTCCTCCCCGAGCCCCTATCGATCAGACTTACGCTAAGGGGCATTCTGCAACAAGCCAGCCAGCAAGTCGCGCAACGACGAACCTTTCCAAATCCTCTACGGCAAGGAGGCACACATGAAACGTCTAGGCACCCCCTGCATAACTGCACTCGCCATCGCAACGTGCTCGTTGGCCCTCTTGGGCTGCGGCAACACGAATGGCAAAACCGGAACATGCGAACCGAACCCTGGCAGCACCAAAGCCATCGAGAAAACGACGCCATCGGAGAGCTTCGACAAAATAAACGAAGACATCGTCGATCCCCAGGGCCTAAGTCCCGATTCCCAAGAACAGTTCCCCATCGACCTTGAGGCAGACGAGAACGTCCATGTTACCTGCGTGGGCAAGGACACCGACGGCTACGGGGACGCCGCGCTCGTCTTTACGGTGACCAACAACACCGGTGTCGACATGATGTTTGGCGATGTGGACTCCTATGCCTACGTCAACGGCAAGGTCCGCGACGTACGCATGCGCCAACCGGTCGCCGCTGGAGAGGAAACGCGCGCCATGCTCACCTTTGTGGGCACCTTCGACGACCCGGACTTTGATGTGAACAACGACCTCAACGACATCTACCTCAACATTTGGATGTTCGAAGAGGCAACGGGCAACGTTTACTTTAGGGACCTGGTACACATCCCATAGAAGACGTTGCGACGCACTGACTAAGCAGGGCTTAAAACACAAGACGAGGGACGACCCACCCGGATCGCCCCTCGTTTATTGCATGTCAGCTAAGCGCGCAGTGCTTACTTGACCACCAGGTTGACCAGCTTGCCGGGCACGCAGATGGCCTTGACGACCGTCTTGCCCTCGAGCCACTTGGCAACGGCTTCCTCGGCGGCAGCCTGCATCTCCTCGTTGGAGGCATCGCGGGCCACGTCGATGCGGCCACGGACCTTGCCGAGTACCTGGACGACGATCTGCACCGTGTCCTCGATGGACTCGGCCAGGTCGAACTCAGGCCAGGCGGCGGTGTAGGCGTTGCCCTCGCAGCCGAGTGCCTCGTGCCACAGCTCGTCGGCCCAGAACGGGCAGATGGGGGCAAGGACGCTCACGATATCCTTAGCAACGCCGTAGCACAGCGCCTTGTCGCGGGCGGTACCCTCGGTGGCGTTGAGGTAGGCACTCGCCGCGTTGACGAGCTCCATAACGGCCGAGATGGCGGTGTTGAACTGGCCGCGATCGAAGTCCTCGGTGCACTTGGCGATGGTGCGGTGACGCTCGCGATAGAGCTTCATCGCAACCTCATCGAGCGCGGACTTGTCGAAGGCCACGTTGGCGTCGCCGGACTGGACGAGCTGCCAAACGATACGCCAGGCGCGCTTGATGAAGCGGTTGGCGCCCTCGACGGCCTTGGGATCCCAGTCGAAGTCCTTCTCGGGCGGGGCGATAAACAGGATCGCCAGACGCATGGTGTCGGCGCCGTAGGGCTCAATGACCGAGCTCGGGGGCACGACGTTGCCCTTGGACTTGGACATGGTGTCGCCGTTCTCGTCCTTGACCATGCCCTGGCACAGCAGGTTGGTGAAGGGCTCGTCCACACTCAGCAGGCCCAGGTCGCGCAGCGCCTTAGTAAAGAAGCGGCTGTAGAGCAGGTGCAGAATGGCGTGCTCGATGCCGCCGATGTAGTTATCGACAGGCATCCAGCGGTCGGCGGCCTCGCGGGAGAAGGGCAGCTCGGTGTTGTGCGGGTCGGTATAGCGCAGGTAATACCAGCTGGAGCAGGTGAAGGTGTCCATGGTATCGGTCTCGCGCTTTGCCGGACCGCCGCAGCACGGACAGGTTGTGTTTACCCAGTCGGTCATGTGCGCCAGCGGAGACTCGCCGTTGTCGGTCGGCTC
>URYA01000156.1 GCA_900551975.1 uncultured Collinsella sp.
ATCTACAAAAATCAAGCGGTCGGCCCCGGGCATGGCTACGTTGACTTGCTTGCCGCATGGATGGCGTCTTGGCGCCTAGATACTTTGGCTGATTTTTATTGAACGAAGGACGCTCCTTGTTGATGAGGGGCGTCCTTCTGGTTTTGTATTACTTTGGAATTGTGGTCGTGCCCTTACTTGGCGTCTGCCCAGGTCACTCCAGTCGAAGCTTCGGCGATTAGGGGGACGTGGAGGTCTA
Organism: uncultured Collinsella sp.; assembly: GCA_900551975.1. Classification (GTDB taxonomy): domain Bacteria; phylum Actinomycetota; class Coriobacteriia; order Coriobacteriales; family Coriobacteriaceae; genus Collinsella. Next base: position 239 of record URYA01000156.1, read on the forward strand.
CTACGTGTTCCATGGCGTCGCGGACCATGGTGGTTAGGCGCTCGACTTCGTCGATGGGGCACTCAAAGTCCAGTTCGTCGTGTACCTGCAGGATCATGTGGGCGGCAAAGCCTTCTTCTTCCAGGCGACGGCTTACGCGGGCCATGGCGATCTTGATGATGTCGGCCGCGGTGCCCTGCATGGGATGGTTCATGGCCGTGCGCTCGCCAAAACCGCGGAGTTGCGGGTTTTTGGCCTTGAGCTCCGGAATATGACGCCGGCGACCGTACATGGTCTCGGCGTAGCCCGTCTGCTTGGCACGTGCTACCACGTTGTCGAGGAACGTACGCACGCCCGGGTAGGCCTCGTAGTAGCGGTCGATCATGTCGCGCGCCTCGGCCATCGAGATATGCAGCGACTGCGACAGGCCGTAGGCCTGCTGACCATACACGATGCCAAAGTTCACGGCCTTGGCGCGACTGCGCAGGTCGGGCGTTACCTCGGACACCGGCACACCGAACACGCGCGCCGCCGTCTCGGCATGGAAGTCCTCGCCCTCGTTAAAGGCGCGCACCAAGTGCTCGTCACCCGAGAGATGCGCGAGCAGACGCAGCTCGATCTGCGAGTAGTCCACCGCCAAAAAGACGCTTCCCTCGCCTGCCGAAAACGCCGTCTTGACGGTACGACCCAGCTCCGAGCGCGTCGGGATGTTCTGCAGGTTCGGGTCGCTCGAGGACAGACGCCCCGTTGCCGTGATGGTCTGGTTGTATGTGGTGTGCACACGACCGTCACCACGGCGCAGCGGGCCCAGCGTGTCCAGATAGGTTGACTTGATCTTGGACTTCTCACGCCAGTCCAAGATCAGACGCACGATCTCGTGGTCACGCGCAAGGTCGCTCAACACCTTGGCGTTGGTCGAATAGTAGCCGCGCTTAGTCTTCTTAAGGCCCTTGGTCGGAAGCCCCATCACATCAAAGAGCACATGCGACAGCTGCATGGGACTGCCAATATTAAAGGTCTCGTCACCCGCCAGGTCGCGAATACTGCGCTCGACCTCGGTGATCTGGGTCGCCAGACCCTCGGACAGACTGCGCAGGCGGTCGGGGTCCACGAGCATGCCCGCGCGCTCCATCTTGGCAAGTACCGGCACAAGCGGCATCTCGATGCCATCGAACACGTTGGCGGCGTTCTCACGGGCCATGCGATCGCGCAGCGGTGCGACCAGCGCCAGCGTCAAGGCCGCCGTGCGAGCGGCAGGCGCGGGGGCGTCCTCGCCGATACCCTCTGCACCACGCGCCGCAGGCAGCGCCATCTGCAGATACGTATCGGCAAGATATGCCTCATCGAACTCGGAGCGATCGGAATCCAGCAGATAGGCAGCGACCACGGTATCGAAGATACGCGTGGAATCGGCAGCGAGCGGATCCATGAGCTCAGGCTCAGAAGAATCGATGGGCGAAAGCTCGTGCAACAGCGCCTTCATATCCGGGCTCGCCACGCGACCCTCCATAAAGAGACGCACGAGCACGCCGGCAATCACGCCGTGGACGAAGTTGAAGCCCTCAACCTCAGCCGCCGCACCGCCGTCGCTCTCCTCGAGCGCAAACAGGCCCTTGGACGTCGCCAACCACAGCGTGCGCGTCAGGCCAAAGAGCGCGCCCTCTTCCTTGTCGTCGTCCACCACGGCGGCAACCCACTCGTCGGCATCAATCGCGCGGGAGACCTCAGCCGCAACGGCACCAAGCGCGTCAGCTTCGCCGGCGGCTGCACGAACCATCGCAGGTATCTCAAACACACTGGAGGCAGCAGCAGCCCCGCCCTCGCCGCCAATCAGCGCCAAGAAACGGTTCTGCATGGCGGTGATACCAAGCGTACCCAGTGCCGCAGACACCTCGTCGGCAGAAAACGCCGGGAAGGACGTCGCCTCAAAATCGAGCTCAACGGGCGCATCGGTGCGGATGGTCGCCACCTTACGGCTCAGCAGCGCGTCGTCGATGTGTGCACGCAGGTTTTCACCCATCTTGCCCTTGACCTCGTCGGCATGCGCGATGACCTCGTCCAAGCTGCCGTACTGTGCGATGAGCGCACTCGCCTTTTTGGGACCGATGCCCGGCACGCCGGGGATGTTGTCGGACGTGTCGCCCTTCAGACCATAAAAGTCGGGCACGAGCGCCGGCGTAATGCCGTGATACAGGTCATCCACGCTCTCGGGCGTCATAATCGCAACGTCGGACAGGCCCTTACGGGTCGAGACCACGTTGACGTGCTCGGTAACAAGCTGATACATGTCGCGATCACCGGTCACCAGCAGCATGTCACAGCCGGCCTGCTCGCCCAGGCGCGCCATAGTACCCAGGATATCGTCGCCTTCCCAGCCCTCGGACTGCAGAATCGGCACGTTGAGCGCGGTGAGCAGCTCCTTAATCATAGGGAACTGCGCATGCAGATCGGGGTCCATGGGCGGGCGTTGCGCCTTATACTGCGGCAGCATCTCCATGCGCACGCGCGGCTTACCCTTGTCAAACGCCACGACCACACCGTCGGGGTTAAAGGCATCGATCATCTTAAGAAACATGTTCAGAAAGCCAAAGATCGCGTTGGTGGGGCGACCGTCCGGCGCGTTCATGGTCGGCGGCACGGCGTGAAAGGCGCGGTGCATGAGCGAGTTGCCGTCGATAACGGCAAAAGTGCGGCGCTTGTCAGACATATTAAATACCTCGCTTTGGGCTGGGCACGGTTTGCTCACTCCAGTTTACACGCTCCCCGCCCCGCGGCCACCTCACATCAAGCTCCCCCGCCACCGCGAGCCCGCGCGTGATACGATGGCTCACGGTACATCAACCAGCACGATCGATCCGAAAGGAGCCTGCGTCATGGAGCGTCCCTGCGCATGGAAAAAGTACACGCCACAGCAAGTCGAGGAGCTCGAGGAGCTTTGCCGCGGCTATAAGCAGTTTTTGAGCGAGAACAAGACCGAGCGCCTGTGCGTCAAGACCGGCATCAAGATGGCCGAGGAGGCGGGATACGTCGACCTGGAGACCGTGATCGCCGAAGGCCGCGAGCTCAAGGCAGGCGACAAGGTGTACGCCGCCAATCACGGCAAGGACCTCATGCTCGTCAACCTGGGCAACGCCCCGCTCGAGCAGGGCTTTAACATCCTGGGCGCCCACGTGGACTCGCCGCGCCTAGACCTTAAGCAGAACCCCGCCTTCGAGGCCGGCGACATGGCCTACCTCGACACGCACTACTACGGTGGCGTCAAGAGCTACCACTGGGTGGCCTCCCCGCTCGCACTCGTGGGCGTCATCTGCAAAAAGGACGGTACCACCGTCGACATCAATATCGGCGACAAGGCGGACGACCCGGTCTTTACCATCTCCGACCTGCTGATCCACCTCTCGAGCGAGCAGATGTCCAAGCCTGCCAAGGACGCCGTCGATGCCGAGATTCTCGACGTGATCGTGGGCGGCCGCCCCGTCAAGTTCGATGAGGACGACAAGGACGCCCCCAAGGAGCCCGTCAAGCAGATGTTCCTGGATATCCTCAAGGAGCAGTACGACGTCGAGGAGGAGGACTTCCTCTCCGCCGAGATCGAGGTCGTGCCCGCCGGCCCCGCCCGCGACATGGGCCTCGACCGCTCCATGATTCTGGGCTATGGCCATGACGACCGCGTCTGTGCCTACCCCTCCATGCTCGCCCAGATCAACGTCACCAACGTGGAGCGCACGAGCATCACGCTCATCGTCGACAAGGAGGAGATCGGTTCCGTGGGTGCCACCGGCATGACGAGTCGCTTCTTCGAGAACACCGTCGCCGAGATCATGATGCTCGCCGGCGAGGACAGCCCGCTGGCTCTGCGCCGCGCGCTCGCCCGCAGCCGTATGCTCTCCTCCGACGTGTCCGCCGGCTTCGACCCGGGCTATGCCGGCAAGTTCGAGACCAAGAACGCGGCCTTTATGGGTCGCGGCCTGGGCTTTAACAA
>URYA01000157.1 GCA_900551975.1 uncultured Collinsella sp.
ATGCGGTGGGTGTGTCGACGCCTGCCCTGTCAACGCTATCTCGATCGAGCGTGACGAGGCTGCTGGTGCGGTGGACCTTGATGCATATCGAGACATTTGGGTATTCGCGCAGACCGACGAGCGCGATACGGTGACTCCCGTTGCCTATGAGCTTATGGGCAAGGGGCGCGAGCTTGCCGATGCTCGTGGCTGCCGTCTGGTGGCGCTGGTCGGTATGGGCCCCGAGGGTTCTCTCGGTGACCTGGAGCATCTGGTTTGCGCGGGCGCCGACGAAGTCCTGGCCTGTCGCGACGAGCGCCTGCGCCAAAACGATGCGAAGGTCTACGCCCGCTTGATCTGCGATTTGGTAGCCGAACGCAAACCCGAGGCCATCCTATACGGTGCGACCGCTTTTGGTCGCGAACTGGCACCCGGCGTTGCCGTGCGTTTGCAGACGGGCCTTACGGCTGACTGCACCGTACTTTCGATGGATACGGAGACGGGACTGTTGCAACAGACGCGTCCGGCGTTTGGCGGCAACCTAATGGCCACCATCGTCTGCCCCAACCACCGTCCCCAGATGGCAACGGTGCGCCCCGGTATCTTTAAGGCGCCCGACTTTGACTACGGCCGTTCCGGCACGATCACCCAGGTGATGCTTGCGGGAGATGTTAAGGCTCGTGTCGAGATCTCGATTCCCGCCGAGGAGTGGGGACAGCAGGTCTCAATCGCCGATGCCGAGCGCTTGGTCGTGGTGGGCCGCGGCATTGGCTCCAAGAAGAATCTGCCCCTGATGCGAAGGCTCGCCGAGGCTCTGGGAGCCGAGCTTGGTTGCACGCGACCTGTCGTGGAGGCCGGCTGGTTGGAGCATCGCCATCAGATTGGCCAGACCGGCGTATCAGTTTCGCCCAAGCTTCTCGTGAGTATCGGTGTTTCGGGCGCCATCCAGCATCTTGCCGGCATCGGTGGGGCGGAGTGCATTATCGCCATCAACGAGGACCCGGATGCCCCCATCTTTGGTGCTGCCCAGTACAAGGTTGTCGGCGATGCCGTCGAGGTCGTCGAGGAGCTGCTGGCCCAGCTTGAGCGCTAGGCGCTTGCTAACTAGTCGCGCATCTCGTCCTTTAGGCGGCTCCAGGTTGCCTGCGTGGCGGGGTCGGTAAAGGGCTGTGTAATGCCAAAGGGCGCGTCGAGCAGGCGGTGGATATCGCCCTGTTCGCGCGCCAGCGCGCGGCTTGCTGGATAGACGAGCTCAAACATAAAGCAGATGAGTCCCACCAGGTAGTCTGCGGGCTCGTTGCGTTCATCGCGTGCGACGCAGCGGTGCTCGTCAAAGGCGGCAAGTGTCGGCGACGAGAAACGGCTGCCGAGAAACGTCTTCTCGTCCACCTTAAGGATGGTGTCGACGGTGCTGTCGGCGATGGTGCGCATAATGTCGATCTTGTCACCATCGCGCACGATATCGCAGAAGCTTCGCGTGCGCACGTCGAGCTGCGCGGGTAAACGGAAATCGCTGTGATAGGCAATGCTCGCTCGGATGAGCTCATCTTCTGCCGGGTCATCGATAAAGTCGCGGATGCTCGTTACGGCGGGTGCATCGGCGGGATTCTCGCCAAAGAGGACCTCGATGCCCAGCGCCGCATGGCTCATGCTCTCGGCGTCCTTAAAGGTGTCCCAGCGTCGCAGCTGCTCAAAGCGGCCCATATCGTGTAGCAGGCCGCAAAGCCATGCCAGGTCAATATCTTCTGACGACCAGCCCTGCTCGCGCGCTACGGCATCGCATGTCTCGGCCACGTGGTACGTATGCTCGATTTTGAGCGCGATGCGTGGGTTGGTGGCGTCGTAGGCATCGGTGTAGCTTTTGAAGGCCGCGCGCGCCCGGTCTCGATCGATAGCTGTCATAATGACTTCCTAAAAAAGTTGTGTCTTTCTGTGTCTTTCGATCCGGTGGCAATTGTAGGTGAACTCGGTTGCTGCCGGGCGATGATTCTGCCATGTCGTTGAATGCGGCTCGGAAAGCTTGTCGGGACGAGGAACGCCATGGTGCTCAAAATCGTTAAAACCGTCTGGCCGGTGATGCTTACCTATGTTGCGATAGGCGCGCCGTGCGGAATGATTATGGCGCAGGCGGGAATGGAGCCCTGGATGGTCTTTGCCCTGAGCAGCACATTTGTGACGGGCAGCGGCCAGTTTATGATCTGCAACCTGTGGCTGGCGGGTGTGCCTGCAGCATCGATCGTCGCGAGCGTTGCCGCCATCTCCTCGCGTTTTGCGCTTTACTCGGCATCGATCGCACCGCATCTGAGGGGTGCCTCGAAGCGTCAGACGCTGGCTGTTGCCGCGACACTTACCGAGGAGGCATATGGCATCTCGCTTGCCAAGTTGGTTGAAGGGGAGGATTGGGGCCCGCGCGAGTCCTTTGTGCTCAACGTGATCCTCATCGCAACATGGGGCGTTTCGTGTACGATGGGTGCCATCGTCGGCGCCGTTGTCGATGTTCCCACCGCCATTGCGGCCTTTGTCTGCACCTCGCTCTTTATCTGCCTGCTCTTTTCGCAGCGGCTGTCGCGCGGCAATATCGTAGCTGCTGTTTTGGCTGCGGTGTCCGTCGCCATATGCAAGTTCTTGGGGTGGACGAATATCGCCGTGCCGGCAAGCGTGCTCGTCGGCGTTGCCGCGGCGCTTGCGTGCGATGCTCTCGCCGAAGGAAGGGATGCTCGCGATGCCCGTCAATGAGTTTTTGGTTCTGTGGCTGTCGTCGTGGGCGGCTATCGCATTTTTCCGCATCGCGCCGGCGTTCGCCTTGCGCGGGCGGACCCTGTCGCCCCGCATTACCGAGGCCCTGGGCTATATCCCGCCCGCTGCCTTTGCCGCGCTGGTCGCCAACGACTTGGTGAACCCCGGCGCGTTCGACGCGGGACTCTGGCCTGCCTTGGTTCCCTGGATTGCGGCCGCCGGCGTCGTGGCGGTGGCAATCAAGACAAAGTCGATGTTGTGGTGCTGCGTTTCGGGCATCGTGTTCTATATCGTTTTGAGCCTCGTATAGGAGCAGGACGCGTTATCGTCCTGGCCTAACGAATCGAATTTCTCACCGAGGCGGTCTGCTTCTTCTGGTACCATGGTCAAACTTTACTGTAGCAAAGCGTGACGTGGGCTTTTGTTCTGCGTCAGCGGAAATGGGGGTTTCATGGCACAGGAAGCGACCGCCAACGAGCAAAAGAAATTCAAGGTACCGCGCATCCCGGGCGACATCATGATCTATCCGATGATCGTCGGCCTTTTGCTCAATACCTTCTGCCCACAGGTCTTTGAGGTCGGCGGCTTCTTTACGGCTGCCTGCCGCGGCGGCTCCAACACCATCGTTGCCGCGATCTTGCTGTTCGTGGGCGCCGGCATCAGCTTTAAGTCCACGCCGGGCGCCATCAAGACCGGCATCGTCGTGCTGATTCCTAAGCTTGTAGTGGCAGCCGCGCTGGGTCTGGGCGTCGCGTACTTCTTTAACGATAACTTTTTAGGCCTGAGCTCGGTTTCCATCATCGGCGGCATTACGTTTTGCAACATGGCGCTCTATACGGGCATCATGGGCGAGTTCGGCGATGAGTCCGAGCAGGGCGCTGTCGGTATCCTGTTCTTTACGGCCGGCCCCGCCGTCACGATGATCATCCTTGGTGTTTCGGGTCTCGCCAACATCCCCGTCGGCACCATCATCGGATCCATCCTGCCGCTTGTTATCGGCATGGTCTTGGGCAACTTGTTCCCGTTTATCAAGAACCTGCTGGTTCCCGGCGCCAATCCCGCGATCGCTGTAATTGGTTTTCAGCTCGGTGCGTCCATGAGCCTTTCGAGCTTCATCGCCGGTGGCATTTCGGGCATCCTGCTGGGCCTCATCACGCTCTTTATCGTCGGTCCCATTCCCTTTGCCTTCGAGCGCCTGTGTGGCGGCAATGGTAAGGCGGCTGTGGCATGTTCCACCATTGCCGGCACGGCCATGACCACGCCGGTCGCCCTCGCCGAGGTCGCTCCGCGCTATGCCGAGCTTGCGCCCACCGCGTATGCGCAGATCGCCACTGCCGTCATCATCACGGCAATCATGGCCCCGATTCTGACCGGCTGGGTCGATAAGAAGTTCTGCCAGAGCAAGGAAGACCTGTCGCCTGCCGGTGT
>URYA01000158.1 GCA_900551975.1 uncultured Collinsella sp.
GGCCACCGCCGCCTGCGTCGCCGCGGTATAGGCGCGCACCAAGCCACCAGGTCCCAACAGCGTGCCACCAAAATAGCGCGTCACCACGCAGCAAACATTTTTGAGCTCTGCGCCGCGCAGCACCTCGAGCGTCGGCATACCACTCGTGCGGTTCGGCTCACCGTCATCGCTCTGGCGCTCGCGTCCATCGACCAAAATCCACGCGGGAACATTGTGTCGAGCGTCGTAATGACACTTGCGAACCATCTCGATAAAGGCATTCGCCTCATCCTCGGACTCAATATGGATCAGCTGGGCAATAAACCGACTCTTGCGGTCCACAAACTCGCCCGAAGCCTCAATATTCGATTGCAGAGTAAAATAGCTGTCCAACAAAGCCCCTCAACAACAAGCAAAGCAACAAACAGCCTCAATAATACGGCAAAGGCCGTACCGATTGTCAGGGTAACAAAAATGCCAAGTGGGCCTGTAAGCCGGGTTCTGTCGTGAACGGTCATTTATCTTGTCTGCACGTTACCGTGCAGCTCCACGCACGCTACCCGAACGCGGACCGGGCCGGCCCATAGCGTTCCTATTCGCGCTTGCTCCGGATGGGGCTTGCCAAGCCGCCGTGTTACCACGACGCTGGTGGTCTCTTACACCACCGTTTCAGCTTTTCCCTTTACGCCTTGCGGCGCAGGTGGGAGTCTTCTTTTCTGCGGCGCTTTCCGTCGGATCACTCCGCCCGGCCGTTAGCCGGCATCCCGCCCTCTGGAGCCCGGACTTTCCTCACGCGTGCTGCAAGCAGCACATCGCGCGACCGTCTGGCCCACTCAGCAGTGCAAGAGTGTAGCACACCGTTGCCGCAGGCAATGGCACAACACAAGCGTTCGACACGATAAACCAAGAACCACGCCATGCAGTACAATAAGCATGTCGATGGGCAACGTCGTCAGTCGAGACGCGACCGCGCTCCGCACCCCTCCGTCTACTCGGTGCGTTCCCGCCTCCTCCCCGAGGCGGGATGTCGGCATTTTTCATGCACCGACAACCAAATAGCCTATGGATAGTATGGGTAGCATCATGCATCTCGGCACCAAATGCAAAAAGGGACCCGTCCATTGCGGACGGGTCCCTTAAAACAAGTGATCGTCAAACCGATTTACTCGGCGTCGGTCTCCTCGTCCTTCTTCTCGGAAGGCAGCGGGGTGACCTCGATCTCGACGCCCAGAGTCTCAGCAGCGGACTTCATGGACAGGGAGATACGACGACGGTCGAGGTCGATCTCCATGACCTTGACCTGAACCTTGTCGCCCACGTGGGTGACCTGAGAAGGCTGATCGACGTGCTTGTTGGCCATCTCGGAGATGTGCACCAGGCCCTCGATGCCCTCGCCCAGATCGACGAAAGCGCCGAACGGGACAAGCTTGGTCACAGTGCCCTCGACGATAGCGCCGACGGGGTACTTCTTGACCAGTGCGCGCCACGGATCCTCGGTGGTCTGCTTGAGACCCAGGGAAATGCGCTCGCGGTTGAGATCGACGTCGAGAACCTCGACCTCGACCTCCTGGCCGACCTTGACAACCTCGGAAGGATGGTTGACGTGGTTCCAGGAGAGCTCGGAGATGTGGATGAGGCCGTCGATACCGCCGAGGTCGACGAAGGCGCCGAAGTCGACGATGGAGGAAACGGTGCCCTGGAGACGCATGCCAGACTTGAGCTTGGACAGGATCTCGGAGCGCTCGGCCTTACGGGACTCCTCGAGCACGACGCGACGGGAGAGGACGACGTTGTTGCGGTTGCGGTCCATCTCGATGACGCGGGCCTCGATGCGGGTGCCCATGTAAGAGGTGAGGTCCTTGACGCGACGGAGGTCGACGAGGGAAGCAGGCAGGAAGCCACGCAGGCCGATGTCGAGGATCAGGCCGCCCTTGACAACCTCGATAACCTCGCCCTCGACGTTCTCGCCGGAGTTGAACTTCTCCTCGATGCGGTTCCAAGCACGCTCGTACTCGGCACGCTTCTTGGACAGGACCAGACGACCGTCCTTGTCCTCCTTCTGGAGAACCAGAGCCTCGATGGGATCACCGAGTGCAACGATGTCTGCAGGGTTAGCGTCCTTGCGGATGGACAGCTCGCGGACCGGGATAACGCCCTCGGACTTGAATCCGATGTCAACGAGCACCTCGTCATGCTCGATCTTAACGACAGTGCCGTTAACGAGATCGCCCTCATCAAAGTCGGTAATCGTACCGTCGATGAGGTTGTTCATCTCCTCCTCGTTGACATCGTCAAGAGAGAAAATGGACGAGTTCTGAATCTCACTCAAAGGTGGACCCCTTTCGAACTACGGGGCCCCGATTGCTAGGACCTACAGAAGGGTGCGACAAGCACACAACGTTTAGGAACACTCGGGAGCCGACAGATACTAATGTGACGCTTATGCAATCACGTTCGTATAGGTTACGGGGAAATGAGTTCGATTTCAAGCGTGAACTGCGATTTTTTACTCGTGTGGAGACTTTTTCGTAATCTTATGAACACACGTCTCCGCAACTTGACGATAACCGGCTAGGCATTCGGCTTTGGGGTAAAGTATCCGGAGCCAACGATTCTAGATCGATTTTTCGAGAAAGGTGCCCGCGTGCTCAAAGCAGTCGTTTTCGATATGGACGAGACGCTTCTCAGCATCAACCTCAACGCGTTCATCCTTCGCTATTTTAAGGATGTCTCTTCGATGCTCGCGGATATCGGGCGCCGCAGCCGCGGTGGCACGATGGCACGCCTCGGCACCATCCTGGTCGACCTCAACGCCAATCGCCGCAGCGGCACGGACAACCGAACCAATCTTGAGTTTTACCAAGAAGAGGTCGAGCGCCGATGCGGAATCCGCCTCTCCGATCCCCTCATCTACGAGGCGTTTACCTACTATGACCGCGAAGTTCTTCCGTACAAGAACGACGATGTCATTAACGCCCACGCCATGCCGGGCGCACACGCCGCGCTCCAGGCCGTACAGGACGCAGGGCTGCGCTGCGCGCTCTTTACCAACCCCAGCTTTCCGCAGGGGGCCATCGAGTGCCGCATGGGCTGGGGCGACCTGGCCGACGCTCCCTTTGAGCTCGTCACGCACATGGGAAACACCACCCGCTGCAAGCCCGATGCCACCTACTATCTAGAGCAGCTTCAGGTGATGGGGCTCGAACCGCACGAGGTCCTTATGGTGGGCAACGATCCCAAACGCGACTTCCCGTCCCCCGATTGCGGCATCCAAACCGCCTTTGTGGGCCAAGGCAAGCCCAGCCGAGCCACCTGGCGCGGAACCATGGAAGACTTCGCCCGCGACTTTAACGCCGTAGTAGAAGCCTTCTACGAACACCAAGTAGCCGACGAACTGTCATAGGACCCCTCACTCCAAACAAAATATCGCCGCAGGTTGAGCATAAGTCAGCGAAAACGCCCCTAAGCGAGCAATGTGCCTTGAAAGAGGAGGGCATAGGCCTTCTGGCCATGCCCGACAATTGAAAGGCAGATTGCCGCTTAGGGGCGTTTGCAGCGTCGAGCCGTTACGCGGTTTGGTAAAACCGCGTAACTAACAAACCTGGGTTTTGCCGATCATGATGTTGAGGATCTCGACGTCGGTATCTTTCATGCCCACGCGACCCACGTAGCCCATACTGGCGATTGTCTGCTCAACGGTATCTTGGATCAGGCCCTCGCCGGCGCGGAAGCCGCGACCCTGCATGGCCATATCGTGGCCCAGAATCGCCGCATCGACGGCAGCGGAAATCTTGGCGGCACAGCTTGCCTTGGCGCCGTCGCACACGATGCCGCCCACGTTGCCGAGCGTGTTCGAGACCGTCGCGCCAATCTGCTCGCGTGTACCACCGCACAGCCAGGTAATCGCAGCGCCGGCGCCGCACGCAGCGCAAATAGCACCGCAAAACGCCGAGAGCGCACCAATATAGCTCTTGATATGCACGGCGATAAGATCGGACAGCATCACGGCGCGCACCAGGCGCTCGTGGTCGCAACGCAGGAACTCAGCATACTCCATGACGGGCAATGCGCAGGTAATTCCCTGATTGCCCGAGCCACACACAATGGCGACCGGCAGCGCGCAGCCGTTCATGCGGGCGTCGGAT
>URYA01000159.1 GCA_900551975.1 uncultured Collinsella sp.
GGTCGTGGTGGGCGGCAAGAACTCGGGCAACACCCGCCGCCTGGCGCAGATTTGCGCAGACGCCTGCGAGCGCACGCATCACATCGAGGAAGCTTCAGAGCTTGAGACCGCTTGGTTTACCGACGCTCACCACATCGGCATCACCGCCGGAGCCTCCACCCCGCAAGAACACATCGAGCGCGCCGTCGAGCGCATCAAGGAGCTTTGCCGCTAACCATGGACCAGACCGTACCCGCATACGCCGCCGAGGTGGCCGATTACGGGCGCAGCCGCGACCCCGAGCCGGGTGAGGGCGCGCTCGTAAAGAACGTGCGTCCCGAATCGCCCGCGTGGGATGTGGGTATCGAGCCGGGCATGCGCGTGCTCACGGTCAACGGTGAGGCGCTCACCGACATGATCGTGTGGCTCTGGGAGGCCGACGACGACACCGTCGACCTCGAGGTTTTCGACCCGCGCGACAACAGCGTCACCCCCGTCGAGCTCGACCGCTTCCCGGGAGAGGACTGGGGCCTTGAATTCGATGGCCCTATCTTCGATGGCATGCGCACCTGTGTGAACGCCTGCGTATTTTGCTTTATGACGATGCTCCCCAAGGGCGGCCGCTCCACGCTCTATATTCGCGACGACGACTATCGCCTAAGCTTTTTGCAGGGCAACTTCGTCACGCTCACCAACCTCACCGACGAGGACGTGCAAAACGTCATCCAGCGCAACATGAGTCCCATGAACGTATCGGTCCACGCCGTGAGCCCCGACGTCCGCCGTCGTATGATGGGCCGCAACGCCCAGCGAGGCATGGACGTGCTCGAGACCATCATGGCCGCCGGCATCGAGATCCACGCCCAGATCGTACTGTGCCCTGGCATGAACGACGGCGAAGAGCTGGAAAAGACCCTGCGCTTTTGCGAGGAGCACGAGCAAATCACAAGCCTGGGCATTGTGCCGCTCGGTTTTACCAAGCATCAGAACCGCTTTAGCTGGTCATACAGCGACAAGCCCGAACTGGCACGCGAGACCATTGCCATGATCCGTCCCTACCAGGACCGCGCCTTCGAGCGTTTTGGCCGCCACACCTTCCAGATGAGCGACGAGTTCTACCTGGACGCCGGCATCGATCCGCCCGAGGCAGACTTTTACGACGGCTACCCGCAGTATTACGACGGCATCGGTATGATTCGCTCGTATCTGGACGAGACCGACGACGTGCTTGCCGCGGACGCCAAGCGTCTGGCCCGCGTCCGCGCTGACATCGCCGAGCGCAACCAGCGCCTCCTGTGCCTCTCCGGCGCCAGTGCGCGCGACACCGTGGCGCGCTTTGTGGAGTCTCCACGGGGCCTTGCCGGCACCGTCACAGCCATCAAAAACCGCTACTTTGGAGGCAACGTGGACGTGACCGGCCTCATCGTCGCCTGCGACATTCTGGAGCAGCTGCCTCAGGACCTGTCGGGGGTTATGCTCTTTGTGCCTAAGCTCATGTTCAACGCTGACGGCATGACGCTTGACGAGTATCATCGTGACGATTTACTCGCAAGCCTTAACCACCGTGGCGCCGAGGTTCATGTGGTGTCGACCATGCCGCATGAGCTGCTCGATACCCTGGAGCATATCCTTGGCATTGTGCCCGCGGACTCAAACATTTCCACTGACCCTACCCATTAAAGGAGTGCAGATGAAACCTATCGTCGCCGTCGTCGGACGCCCCAACGTGGGCAAGTCCACGCTCGTTAACCGCCTGGCCCAGACCTCGGACGCCATCGTCCATGAGTCCCGCGGCGTCACGCGCGACCGCTCATACCACACGGCCGATTGGAACGGCCGCGAGTTCACCATCGTCGACACGGGCGGCATCGAGCTGCTCAAGAGCGATGACGTCTTTGCCACGTCCATCCGCGACCAGGCCCTCGCCGCCGCCGAGGAAGCCGCCGTCATCCTGTTTGTGGTCGACGGCCGCACCGGCGTGACCGAGGAGGACGAGTCGGTCGCTCGCATGCTCAAGCGCTGTGACAAGCCGGTTTTTCTGCTGGTGAACAAGCTCGACAATCCCGATCGCGAGAACGACAGCATCTGGGAGTTCTATTCGCTCGGCATCGGTGAGCCCACGCCGCTCTCGGCCCTGCATGGCCATGGCACGGGCGACCTGCTCGACGCCTGCGTCGCCTACTTCCCCGACGAGGAGGAGGCGGAGGAGGAGAGCGACGTGCTCAAGGTCGCCATCATCGGCAAGCCGAACGTCGGCAAGTCCAGTCTGCTCAACCGCGTGCTCGGTGAGGAGCGTGTTATTGTCTCCAACATCGCCGGTACGACCCGCGACAGTGTTGATGCCGATGTGGACAACGCGCACGGCAAGTTTACGTTCATCGACACCGCCGGTATCCGTAAGAAGAGCAAGGTGGATGAGAAGATCGAGAAATTCTCGGTTATGCGTTCGCTGCTGGCGGTAGAGCGCGCCGATGTATGCGTTATCATGATTGACGCGACCGAAGGTGTTACCGAGCAGGACACCAAGGTGGCCGGAGAGGCGCACAACGCCGGTAAGGCGTGCATCATCGTGGTAAACAAGTGGGATCTGGTTGAGAAGGACGGCTCCACCATGAAGGAGTACACCCTGCGCGTCCGTGAGGGTCTGGCATACATGCCGTACGCACCGGTGCTGTTCATTTCCGCGCAGACCGGTCAGCGTGTGGATAAGCTGTTCTCGCTCATCCACGAGGTATACGAGCAGAACCACATGCGCATTCCGACCGGCCGCCTCAACGCCATTCTCGCAGAGGCAACCGCACGCGTGCAGCCGCCTACGGACAAGGGTCGCCGTCTGCGTATCTTCTACATGACGCAGGCCTCCACCTGCCCGCCGACATTCGTCTGCTTCTGCAATGACGCGCGTCTGTTCCATTTCTCCTATCAGCGCTATCTGGAAAACCAGATCCGTGAGGTGTTCGGTCTGACCGGTACGCCGGTACGCATGGTCATCCGCGAGCGCAGCGACAAGTCGCAGTAAGGAGAGGGCAACATGACACTTACGCATTTTGCGATCATTGCCGTGTGCGCGTATCTGCTCGGCTCGCTCAGCTTTGCGATCATTGTCAGCAAGGTGACACTTGGCAAGGATATCCGCAACTACGGCAGCGGCAACGCCGGTCTGACGAACGCGTACCGCACGATGGGTGCGAAAAAGACGCTGTTCGTTCTGCTCGGTGACATTGCCAAGGGTGCCGCAGCGGTTTCGGTCGGCTGGGCGCTCGGCGGTCCGGTCGGCAAGCTGACAGCGGGTATTTTTGTTATCCTCGGCCACATGTTTCCGCTGTATTTCGGCTTTAAGGGCGGCAAGGGTGTGCTGGTCGGCGCGGTTATGCTCGCGTTTTTTGACTGGCGCGTGTTCGTCATTGCATTCGCGCTGTTCATCCTGTCGGTCGTACTGACAAAGTGGATCTCGCTCGGTTCGATCCTCGGCGCGGTCAGCTTTCCGATCACGACATGGCTGTTCTATCGCAATCCGGTGCTGACGGCGATGGCGTTCGGCATGGCGGCGGCAGTCGTTTTCATGCACCGCTCGAATATCGGACGCATCCTGCACGGCACGGAAAATAAATTCTCTTTTAAGAGCAAAAAGACGATCGAAGCATCGCCTGACGGAGAGGAGAAGTAACATGAAGGTTTTTGTACTGGGTACCGGTGGTTGGGGCATCGCACTGGCGATGCTGCTGCACCAGAACGGACATGAAGTAACCTCGTGGACCTATCTGCAGGAGGAGTGTGACCTGCTGCACCGCGAGCGCTGCCACGAGAAGCTGCTGCCGGGTGTTATCATTCCGGAGGGTATTGAGATTACGACCGACATGTCCGGCGCTGCCAAAGCGGATCTGGTCGTGCTGGCGGTGCCGTCCTTCGCGGTAGCGAGCACGGCAGAGCAGCTGGCGAAGATCGTGCCGCCGCATACGGTTATCGTCAACGTCGGCAAGGGTCTGGATTCCAAGCACGGCTACTGCCGGTTCTCCGAGACCATCTCAAACGCGATGAACGGCAGCAATCCGGTCGTTGCACTGACCGGTCCGACGCACGCCGAGGAGGTTGCACGCGGCATTCCGACGGCTATCGTAGCCGCTT
>URYA01000160.1 GCA_900551975.1 uncultured Collinsella sp.
AAACTCAGAACCCGAAATGCTAAAGAACGGCACGCCCGCCTCGCCGGCAACAGCCTTGGCAAGCAAGGTTTTACCGGTACCCGGAGGGCCGACAAGGAGGGCACCGCGCGGCAGCTTGGCGCCGATCTCCTCGTAGCGCTGCGGCTTCTCCAGAAAGTCGACGACCTCCTTAAGGGATTCCTTGGCCTCTTCCTGCCCTGCAACATCCTTAAAGGTCACGCCCACATCTTTGGAGGCGATAACGCGAGCGCCGGACTTACCCAGCCCGCCGCCGCCAAAGCCACCGCCGCCAAAATTCATCGACGGACCGTCATCGCCCATAGCCTTCTTCATACGACGGTTGAGCCACCAACCGATGAGGAAGAAAATCGCCATGGGAAGAATGAGGGTGAGCAGGTAGTAGGTCATCAGACCCGAGTTCTTATCGGGAACAACCGACTCAAGCGAGGCGCCAGATTCAAGCACGCGATCGGTAAAGCCCGCGTCATTCGGCACACCGGTCGTCTTATAGGCGATGTTCTCGTCCTCGCCCTTCTTGGTGTAATAAATCGAGTAATCGTCCGTGTTGTACTCGACTTTGTCGACACTCTTCTTATCGAGCGCTTTGACAAACGTCGAGTAATCGGTCTTCGTAATCTGCTGCGTGTGACCGATGTTAGGGAACAGAACGGTCGAGAGCACGAGGTAGACGACGAAGGCGATGAGCACGTAGAGGATCATATTCCGTCTACGTTTGTTGTCATCCATCTCCATCTGCTTGAACTCCATCTACTGGGGTTGATAATGCTAACTAGAATACCCAACCCGGCCGGCGATAAACCGACGCCGGGCACGAAAGGATAGAGATGGCATCACTCGAAGTCGGCAAGGTTCAGATCTATACGGGCGACGGCAAGGGCAAAACCACGGCTGCGCTCGGGCTCGCGCTGCGCGCCACGGGCTATGGACTTAACGTGCTCATGCTTCAATTTGCCAAGAAGCTGCACTGCGCCGAACATGACGCAGCACCTCGATTGGGGCTACGCATCGTGCAAGCCGACCGCGACACACCCGAAGCCTGTGCCGCACAGATCATGGAACTTGCACGCGAACAGATCTCGCAGGTCGACGTGCTGATCTTGGATGAGCTGGGAGAAGCCATGCGACGAGGCTTTGTGACGCGCGAAGATGTCGAAGCGTTGATCGCGATAAAGCCTGCCACCACAGAGCTCGTGCTCACCGGCCGAGGACTGCTGCCGCTGGCCGACCTTGCGGACCTAGTCACCGAAATGCGCCCCGTCAAACACTACTTCGACGAAGGCCTCCTAGCCCGTCAAGGCATCGAATACTAATTGATCCAAAGGGGACGGAGGAAAACGGATCATCGACATCACGACGGAGAGAAATGATCCGTTTTCCTCCGTCCCCTACGGATCATTAGGCGGTGGCGCGGCCTAGCCAGTTGCCGCTGTGGTGGTAAATGGTGAACATCGTGGCCGTGATGAGCCAGGTTACAGGGTAAACCAGCAGCAGGTGCTCAAGCGACGGATCGAACGGCATAATCGCAAACACCCAGATCACCCTGAGCACGACAGTGCCAAAAATCGTGAGCAGCATGGGCTGCAAGCTCACGCCGGCACCACGAATGGAGCCCGACGCGTTTTCGATAATCGAGAAGATCGCGTAGAACGGCGCGATGAAATGAAGAATCGTCGTGGTGTACGCCGAAATCGAAGCATCGTCGACAAACAGACGCGACAACGGACCCGAGAACACCAGCAGCACGGCAGACAGGCCACCAATGAGCATAAACGACAGCACGAGCGACGTATGGTAGCCCTTGCGCATGCGCTCATAGTTGCGCGCGCCAAAGTTCTGTGCCGAGAACGTGGTGATCGACACGCCAAGCGCCTCGGTAACCATCCAGACAATGCCATCTAAGCGGCCCGAAAGACCCCACGCCGTGGTGACATCGGCGCCAAACGAGTTGACCGACACCTGAATCAAAACGTTCGAAATCGAATACGCAGCAGACTGAAAACCAAGCGGCAGACCACACGAGATCATGCTCTTACAAATGCCAGGATCAATGCCGAGTTTGGACAGTGAAAGCCGCCACGCACCCGGTGCGTGCATCATACGAATCACGATCATCGTGGCGTTGGAGCAAATGGTCAGCGCCACCGCGATGCCGCAGCCCAGAGCCTCCATATGAAGCACAGCAACGAAGATGACATCCAGCACCGCATTAACAAGGCAGCCGGAAGCGATGATCACAGCAGGCCCGCGCGTGTCGCCCACGGCGCGCAGCAGTGCCGTTCCCATATTGAGTAGCAGCGCCGCAACCATGGCGGCAAAATAGCAACGAGCATAGGCCACGCCCTCGGCCAATAGTTCATGCGGCGTGTTCATAAGCACCAGCATGGGCTCAACGAACGCTATGCCAAGAATCGAGAAAACGATACCGCCCACCAGCGCGAGCGTCATGGCCGTGTGAACCGAACGACTCAGTCGTTCATCATCGTGCTGGCCAAAATACTGACCGGTAATGACCGCGCAGCCGGCGCCGACGCCAACGCAAAAGCCAATGCAGAGCTCGGTGAGCACCATCGTGGCCTGGATGCCGCCCAATGCGAGCTTGCCGCCAAACTGGCCGACGATATAGGTACCGATAAGCGTGTAGGCCTGCTGAAAAAACGAGCTAAAGAAGATGGGAACGCACAGCGACAGCAATTGCTGCCAAATAACACCTTGCGTTACATCGATAGCCGTAGATTTCTTAGCCACACGCCCTCCCCACAAGCATACGACAAACAACAAAACAGCAATTTAAAACCAAAGCCAAAACCAGCTTAGCACCGACTGGCGGCGACCGAAACACCTCGAATTAGAGCGCGGTGCGAAATAACTGCCTAGTGATACAGCCCCGGCTGGTAGTGATACTCATTGCTCACGTGCGGACACAGCTGCCAAAAGGCGACGGCACTCGCCGCGGCCACGTTGAGCGAATCGACCCCGTGCGCCATCGGAATGCGCACGGCTCGGTCGCAGCCCGCGATAGTCTTGGCGCCCAGGCCGGCACCCTCGGTGCCCATAAAGATCGCCAGGCGATCAACCTCCTGCAGCGCAGGATCGTCCAGCGATACGGAATCGTCGGTCAATGCCATGGCAGCACAGGAAAAACCGGCTTCGTGCAGTGCCGCCAGGCCATCGTGCGGCCACACGCGCGCCTCACTGCCAATGCGCGTCCACGGCACCTGAAACACCGTGCCCATGCTCACGCGGGCCGAGCGACGGTACAGCGGGTCGCAGCACGTCGGACTGACCAAAATACCATCGACATTGAGCGCGGCGGCCGAGCGGAAAATCGCACCCACGTTCGTGTGGTCGACAATACCCTCGAGCACGCACACGCGCACCGGGCGCTCGCCCGCCGCCTCGACGACGCCGTCGAGAAACTCATCGACCGGAATCTGTCGAGGGCGACGGAACGCCGCCAGCGCACCGCGCGTCACGTTAAAGCCCGTCAACTGCTCCATGAGTTCCAGAGAGGCCACGAACACGGGAACCGGGTCGGCGCCCTCGCGCACAACCAGGCGCTCAAACAGCGGCATCATCTGGTCGAGCCAGCGCTCGCCCAGAAGAAAGCTCACCGGCTCATATCCGGCGCGCACGGCACGCTCGATGACCTTGGCGCTCTCCGCAATAAAGATGCCCATTTGCGGCTCCAGCACGCAGCGCAGCTCGCGCTCGGTCAGTCGCACGTAGGCATCGAGCCGCTCGTCCTCGAGCGAATCAATTCGCAGAACCTCAACGGCATCAGTCATGGCAGCCAACCCGCACCCTTCTTTACAGCACATCTATACCAAACGAGGCGACGCCAGGCGCCGCCCCATGCATTCAAATAATCCGATGATACCGTTCACGCCAGACGATTTACGCCTCAACGCGACGATACGTCACGAACTCATAATCGAGGCCTTCGTCGCCCTCGCCCGCGGCAATCGTGGCAACCCCTTCGCGCCGCGCAACTTCCCACGCGGGATCGGCGTCCAAGTCGGGAAAGTACGTGTCCACGACATGCACGCAGTGGTTATGAGTGACCTCGGCCTCCACG
>URYA01000161.1 GCA_900551975.1 uncultured Collinsella sp.
GTCGCTTACGTGTATCTTTGGCAGGCGGGAAAAGTGACCTGCCAAAAAGGGACAGGTTTATTTTGGTCGGTTTTATCAGGCAAAACGGCAAAGGGGGCCGGCCTCGCGCTTCGTTGAGGCCGGCCCCCTTTGGGGCGTTATGCATGTATGGTGGCAGCATGTTTATTGCGATGTATCGACTGCGGCGTTTCCGCAGATAAAAGCTGCCAAAATAAACCTGTCCCTAAATGGTAGGTTTTAGTGCTTCCCGTTGGCGGAAGCGGCGCCGTTTACGTGATCGCGGGCGTAGATTACGCCGTGGACGATGGCCAGACCGGCGGCATCTGCGGCGCGGGCGCAGGTGTCCTGGAAATCCTCGGCTTCGCGGGCGCGCAGCTGCTTAAGAACGTAGTCGGCGACGGCCATCTTGCCGGGAGGGTTGCCGATGCCGGTGCGGATACGGCTAAAGTCGCGGCTGCCCATCTTGTCGATGATGGAACGCAGGCCGTTGTGACCGGCGTGGCCGCCGCCCACCTTAACGCGGACGTCGCCGGCGGGAATATCGAGCTCGTCGTGGATGACGAGCAGCTCCTCGGCCTTGATCTTGTACTCGCGGCAGAGCTTGGAGATGGGGCCACCCGAGGTATTCATGTACGACTGCGGCTTGACCAGCACGATCTGGCGCTTGCCGCCCTCTTCCTCGGCATCGTTGATATTGATGAGCGCGACCTCGGCGCCTGCTTGGTTTTTCCAGTACGTGACACCGGCCTGACGGGCCAGCTCGTCGATCGCTTTGAAGCCAGCGTTGTGACGGGTCTCGGCATATTCCTCGCCGGGGTTGCCAAGTCCGGCAACCATGCGAATCTTAAGCGGCTGTGCAGCTGCCATGTTCATCCTTTCGTTGATTTGTCGCCTGCTATGGTGAGCGACCCTGTTGCCGCTGTCAAATGGAGGGCAATTGAGGTTGTTTGGGGGCGTTTGGACGGCCGTCAAAATCCGAGGTGGACAGTTAGTTCAGATACGTATAAGTTCTGAGGACTCGAATTGCTCAATTCAATGCCGATACGTTGTTTTGGAACTTTAGTTAGCCCATATGACGCTGTTTTTGAAGTCTACCCCGCTTTCAAATAGGGCGAATGGTATAGAGATAGCTGCAAAACAGCCTAATTCAATGTGTCTATTTATACGTATTTGAACTAACTGTCCAGCCCTGTTCGACGGCGCACGGGTGATTCGCCGTTTAGACCGGCGCAAGGCCGATTCCGGCCCGCAGAGCGTTGAGCCAAGCGGCCTGACGCTTGCGATAGCCCTTGATGCGATATCGGAATCGGACTCCTGCGAGTCGATGCATCGTTTGGGCGAAGGCTTCGAGTGCAACAAGGTCTTTCATTTGGTCGCGATTGATAACCAGGACGTGGATGCCCATTGCCTTGAGGCCATTATTTCGATTGCCATCGTGGATGCGAGCGTTTTG
Source organism: uncultured Collinsella sp. (assembly GCA_900551975.1). Classification (GTDB taxonomy): domain Bacteria; phylum Actinomycetota; class Coriobacteriia; order Coriobacteriales; family Coriobacteriaceae; genus Collinsella. Next base: position 1,454 of record URYA01000161.1, read on the forward strand.
AAGCTCATGCCCAATTCCGTTGTATTCGTTGTCGACTCCGGCGGCCGGGCAATATAGGTCGCAGATGGCGTAAGGGATGCCGGAGGACATGTTAACCGCAAGAGTGTCGAAGTCGATTCGATAGTTGAGTAGCAGGCCTCCCATGGGCAGGCTGCAACATCCGAATCCGCCAAAGCGCATGGGCGCTCCGAGAACGGCAAACATTAGGGATTCGGCTGGGGATGCAGATCCGGGTCGGGCAAGCTTGACTGCCGTGCGAAACGAGGTGTATGAGCTACTTTTGGCGAAGCGCGCGACCGCCTCGAGATCTTCGATGGTCGTGGCGGGCTCGCATTTGTAGTGCGCCTGTTCGTAGCGGGTTTCGTTCTGCTGTTCGGCTGCCGACTGGCCGCCCAGGCAATCAAGATCGCCCGTCGCTGCGCAGCTATCGCCCTTGGGCCAGATGTCGTCATAGGCGATGGGGTAGGTTGCCTCGGGCGGAAGGGAGTAGGTTCCGAGCAGCTCCATAAGGAGCATCAAGGTTTTGGCGACCGATTCATTTTTAGAACAAAGCATGGCTGTCATGGCAGGAGACGTTGCGTAGATGTCGGCCTCGACGTGCATAATTGCACCTTCAGGAAGCGGAGCGGAGAGAATATGCTGAAGAAGTCGCTTGTCGGGGCGTCTGTTGTCTTCGTTTGAAACGAGAAGATCGAGTAGCTCGGAATCATCTTCATTCCAGGCGTCGAGTATCGAAAGTGCGCCAAAGTCTATCGCGTCATTATTGGGAATGCAGCTAGCCAAGGCCTGTGCTTGCTGTTCACTATCAACGGAGTCCCAGGGTAGGGCAGAGTACGCCCGTCGTGCGCGACGAATTGCGCGGAGGGCGGAGAAATGTGAAATCACGGTCGTCATAGCTATAACGTACTAAGTTGGCGGCAGAATGCGACCGCCATACCGTTCTTTTCGCTCAGCGGGGCGCTGTGCGCCATGAACGGCTGGGTGTTATGAAATCGGTGGAATCGGCTGAGGGGATTGCAGGAAATTGAGCTCTGCCGCGAAGGTTGACGATAGCTACTGGACGGTTAGTTCAGATACGTATAAGGCGACGGGCATTCGAGGCGTTTCTAAGGGCCTTCGAGGGTGATTTGAGGGTAAATATGCGGCGGTTGTACTCGAAAACGATGAGCTTTGGGCGGCATGGCATCCGCCGGGGAGCTCAGAAGGCTCCGAACGGCCCTTTGGGGCTTTAAAAAATACGTATCTGAACTAATTGTCCAGGGAAGGTTGGCGAGGGATAGAAAAAGGGCCGGAAGCGAGCTTCCGACCCTTTAAAAGCATCAAAGATGATGCGATGCGCGTTGGACTACAGCGCGAAGTCGCCGCCGACGAGCGTGGAGACGGGCTCCTCGTGGTAAACGGCGGAGATGGCCTGAGCGAACTCCTCGGCGACCGAGATGGTCTTGATCTTGCCGCCGACCTCGACGGGAATGGCGTCGGTGACGAGGCACTCGACGATCGGGGCGTCGTTCAGACGCTCGATGGCCGGACCGGAGAAGATGCCGTGGGTGGCGCAGACGTAGATGTCGCCAGCGCCCATAGCCTTGAGCTCCTTGACGTTGGCGCACAGGGTGCCAGCGGTGTCGATCATGTCGTCGTTGATGATGCAGGTCTTGCCCTTGATGTCACCGATGATGCCCATGACCTCGGCGGCGTTGTGGCGCGGACGGCCCTTGTGGGCGATGGCCAGGTCGCAGCCGAGCATGTCGGAAAGCTTCTTGGCGGCCTTGGCGCGGCCCACATCGGGGGAGACGACAACCAGGTTGTCGGTGTCGAAGTGCATGTCGTTGTAGTACTGGCCAAACAGCGGCAGTGCGGACAGGTGGTTAACCGGGATATCAAAGAAGCCCTGGATCTGGCCCTGGTGCAGGTCGAGGGTGATGATGCGGTTGACGCCAGCGCGCTCGAGCAGGTTGGCGACGAGGCGGGCGGTGATGGGCTCGCGCGGGCCGGCCTTGCGGTCCTGGCGGGCATAGCCGTAGTGGGTGATGACGGCGGTGATGGAGCGGGCGGATGCGCGCTTGGCAGCGTCGGTGGCGATGAGCAGCTCCATGAGCATGTCGTTGACGTTGCCGCCGGCCACGGACTGAATCAGGAAGACGTCGGCGCCGCGGACGGTCTCGTCGTAGCGGGCGTAAATCTCACCGTTTGCGAACTGCTTTAGCGTAAGGCCCGAAAGCTCGACCCCAAGGTACTCAGCGATCTTCTGAGCGAGGGGACGGTTGGAGGAACCGGAATACACGCGGATGGACTTGCGCATATTCTCCGACTTCTCGGGATCATTAATCGGCATTACCCTTCTCCTTTATATATCGAATGCCATATAGATGCCTTGTTGCATTGTAACCGCGCGGCGGGGTTTATCGGGTCTTGATAACGTCTTTACCGTCAACGGACACGAACCGACCACTCATCCGGTCGCGCAGGTCAGCATAGAAAAAGGAGCCATCCCCATGGGAACAGCTCCTTAGATGTTTGGTAAAACGTTATACCTCGTCGTCCTCGTGCAGACGGCGGCGATAATCGGCGGCCCAGCCCTCAATATTTACCTGACGGGCGCGGCCCAGGCCGAGTGCGTCAGCCGGGACCGGCTCGGTGAT
>URYA01000162.1 GCA_900551975.1 uncultured Collinsella sp.
AAGGCGAGCAGCCGCTGCTTGGCGGTCGCCAGGCGCGCGGTCGCCCCGTCGTAGGCGCCGGCGAGGTCCCTGATGCCCTCGACCTCGGGGGAGGGGACCCATGCGGGGGAGATGTCGTGGGCGAGTATCGCCTTGGCCATCCTGGCGGCGTCGTTCCTGTCGTTCTTGGAGGCCGAGTCGGCGGCCGACCTGGGGATCTTCGAGACCGCGGCGACGACGCACTCGACGCCGAGCCCGGCGAGCTCCCTCTGCGGGGCGAAGCCGAGGTAGCCGCTCTCGTAGGCCGCGAGCGACGGCCCGGGGAACCCATCCATCCACCCGGCGATCTCGCCCCAGGGGTTGCCGGGGAACCTCCTCGTCACGGCCTCGCCGGTGTCCGCGTCGAGGGCGCAGACGGTGGTCGACCTCAGGTGGACGTCCATCCCGAACGCGGTAGAATACTTTGGCATGGGAGCCTCCCAACCTCGTTGCGGCGCGGCTGCGCCTATGGCACTTCGACATCATTGTCGCAGCCCCGACCCGCGGTCACGAGCGGGGGCTCCTATCTTTTTAGTGCCCTCGGATTGGGTCATAGTGTCTGTCGTTGCCGAAACATCGGCGATGCCGGAGTAGTCATTGGGGACGTTCTTAAATGACTAGTCAGGAATGAACGTGGATAATCTCCCAGTTTTGGCCTGTGTGCGGGCTCAAAGTGGGAGATTATCCGCGCTCGCTTTAATTTGCCTGGGCTGCGATGCCTATCTAATCGGCTCGGCGTCTTCCCTGAGAATCGAAAGATACTCTTCATACCCGTACTGCCGGTATCTCTGTCTTGACTCGTCGAGAGGACGGAGGATACCCAATTCTTCAAATGATTTGACGAGCGAGCTCGCGGTACTCCTGCCGATATCGAGTTGGGCAGCGATGAATGCGGTGTCGACGATGGGGTGCTCTTCAAGAATGCCCAACAGCCTTTGCCCGTTTGCAGCAGTCCTTCCGAGATTTTCGGTAATGGTTGCTGTGGAACGGTTATGGAGGTCAACAAGGTTTTTTAAAGACCCTACCGAGTCCTTCGCACTCTCGAGAAGACTGTTGCAGAAAAACTCTATCCATTCCTCGTAAGTGCCTCTCTCCCTTACGGATGTGAGTTGCCGGTAGTACTCGCTTCGATTTTTCTTGAACTGGAACGATGGATAGAACAAGCAAGAATGAAGAACGCCATCATTGATGAGCATAAGTGTAATGAGAAGCCTGCCCAGGCGACCGTTTCCGTCTAGGAATGGATGGGCAGTTTCAAATTGGTAATGGACGAGCGCCGCCCGCACAATCGGATCCATTTCGACTTGAGGCTCATTGATAAAGCGTTCGAGGTCCTGGAGCGTGTTACTCAAATCTTCAATGTTTGGAGGGACAAACGATGCGGTTGCAATGGTGCAGCCTGAGGGGCCAATCCAGTTTTGTGAGGAGCGCAGCTCGCCTGGGTTCTTCTCCGTTCCGCGCACTCCGTCCAGCAGGACCGCATGAACTTGCCTAAGAAGTCTCGTGCACAAGGGCATCTTTTTGAGCAGTTCTACGCCGCGGTCGACAGCACGGACGTAATTCACGACGTCTGCGACATCTTTATGATGGAGTTGTGTTTGCGATGGACTAAGTAGGTCGTCAAACGTGCACTGGGTTCCCTCAATTTGCGAAGAAAGGAGTGCTTCTTTGCGCACGTACATTGTCAGATACATGTCGGCGTTGGGAACAAAGTAGAGCATGCCTTCAAGCTCTCCAAGCTTTCGTGAGCATGCGGAAAGCGTGCGATAGGTTTCCTCGGTGAGGTTTAGCTGCCTCAATGATTGCAAGGGCGTTGGAAAAAACGAATAGTAAGCCAATTTCCCCGATAGATTATTGCGGAGCGTTCCCTGGCCGTTCTCCTCGATTTGCATCGCGCCCTCCATATCTTTAGTGCCGGAAACTCGTTATTAGGCTAATCATATCAATTCTAATAACGAGTTTAAGGATTAAATAGTCATTAGAATTGATGTAAACAATCTAATGATGAGAAGTCGTTATTACTTGACCATGGAGCTCGGCTTGGTACAAGGGGGGTTATACAAAATGAGAGCGGATAATCTCCCGTTTTTGGCTCGGTGACGGCCTTAAAGTCAAAGTGGGAGATTATCCACGCTCGTTAGTTAAGTGTCCGAAAATCCACACTCGCCAAACCTACCAAAAAGGGACGGGTTTATTTTGGCACGTTTCGGTCGGTATCAGGAAGTGCCAGGGACGGGGCGGCGGCAGGACTCGAGAGCGAAAAGAAGTGTCGGGTTTGGTGTGCCCGCTTCTGCCCGTCCCGTGCGCAGGCGATACTCGGCTTATCGACCCGCGATGCAAAGGAGATGCTCGTCCCACGAGCACTACCGGGAAGGGCTCGCGATTCGAGTTCCCACCTTAGCATTTGAACCATTTGGCACTATAATCACCATAGGCATGCGCAAAACGTTGCGCTTAATCAAGAGGAGAAAACGTATGGGTCTGTTTGACATGTTCAAGAAGAAGGCTGAGCCCGCGGCTGCCGCTGCTCCGGCCTCCATCTCTGCTTCTGCTGGCGCCGACGTGCTGTGCTCGCCCGTCAAGGGCAAGGTCATCAAGATGGCCGACGTGCCCGATCCCGTCTTTGGTGGCGAGGTTCTGGGCAAGGGCTGTGCCGTGTGGCCCGAGGATGATCTGGTCTACGCTCCCTGCGACGGTAAGGTGACTGTCACCATGGGTCACGCCGTGGGTCTGCAGTCCGATAGCGGCATCGAGGTTCTGGTGCACGTTGGCGTCGACACCGTCAACATGAACGGTGATGGCTTCGAGGGCTTCGTCAAGGCCGACGACGTTGTGAAGGCTGGTCAGCCCATACTCAAGATCGACCGCGCCAAGATCGCCGCTGCCGGTTACAAGGACTGCGTCGTGGTGGCCGTGTCCAACACCGCCGAGTTTGCTGACGTCGAGCTCGCCGTCGAGGCCGAGTCTGCCGTCGCCGCCGGTGACGCCATCGTTAAGGTCGTCCGCAAGTAAACTGCGGCATCCAAAGGCTGTGCGAGGGTGGTCGGGTTTTCCGGCCACCTTTTTTATTGCACCGCGGGAAAGCGTTTTATTGCACGTTGGGCGGGCTTGCAAACCGTTCGGACGCTAAAACGAACCGACCGCGCCTTCGCGTTGCCGAGGGTGTTCATAAGTGGATAGAATGGGCTTACTTATTACAACGTGTGCCGCGTCCGGGAAGCGCGGTGCCGCTCATTGGGAGGAACAACATGAAAAAGAAGCTGCTGCTTGCGCCCCTCATGGCCGTCTTGGTCGCATGCGTGGTCGTGCTTTCCGGCTGTGGAGGTCCTTCGGTTGAGGAGCTCATTACCGAGGATCTTACGACGCAGTTTGACGAGGTCAAGAACGGTGGCGACGACTTCCTCTCTGGTCTGGAGGAGGCTTCGGGCGACGAGTTCGAGCAGCTGGGTATCGATCCCAAGGAGTATGCCAAGACCTATCTCGAGGGCTTTGACTACAAGATCGGCGACGTGACGGTCGACGAGGACAAGGGTGTCGCGACCGCCGAGGTCTCCATCACCTGCAAGTCTATGAACAAGATCGTCGAGGACTTCTCCACCCAGTATCAGGAGAAGGTTGCCGCGCTTGATACGGTTCCTTCCGATGACGAGCTGTACAAGATGGCCGGTCAGGTTATGGTCGATGTGACCAAGGCCACCGAGCCCAGGAAGACCACGGTTATCTTCAAGTACACCTGCAACGACGACGGCGAGTGGTCTGCCGACGACTCCGTCAACTCCGAGATGATGGATGCAATGCTGAGCTAGTTCGTTGCGGCGTTTTACCAAACGCCGCAACTGCTCGACGCTGCAAACGCCCCTAAGCGGCAATCTGACGTTCAATTTCAAGGGCGCGACCAGAAGGTCAGCGCCCTTTCATTTCACGTCACCTTGCTCGCTTAGGGGCGTTTTCGCTGTCCGCCCTCTACCTGCGTCGTTGCCATGGTGGTCATTGGGGCGGCAGTT
>URYA01000163.1 GCA_900551975.1 uncultured Collinsella sp.
GGAGGCCCTGCGGCAGATCGTGAGCGCCACGGGCCACCAGCAGCGCCTCGCCCGAGGCCTTCTTTTGGTCCAGAGCCGCACGACCGGCGCGCTCAAGCGTGGCGGCATCATCAAACAAAAGGGCATCGATATCGCCGGCAAGCAGCTGCTCAACCAGGCCCTCGAGCTCACGAGGAGCCTCGAGCACGTCACCCAGGCGACCCGAGACATCATCGCCCAGCGCGCCCATCAGACGGCTCACCAGCGGCGAGCTGTCGGCCATGCGGGCATCAAGCTTCTTTTGGCTGGCAAGCTCCGAGCGCACCTCGGACAGCTTGTTGCGCGCCTCGCTCTCGCGAGCACGCAAGTCCTTAAGGGCAGCGCGGGCGACCTCGGTGGCCTCGCGCGCATCAATCTGAGCTTGGCGAGCCTGATCGAGCGCACCATCGAGCTCCTCAGCGCGGTCTCGACGGCTCTCGAGCGAGGCCGTGACCTCCTCGAGCTGCTCGTCGATCTGCTCCAGGCGCGAGGCGTACATGTTGTCCTCGACCTCGGCGTTGCTCAGCGAGTCCTTCACCTTGGCAAGCTCGAGCGCGGCGTTATCGGCCACGCGCTGCACATCGCGTTGCTCACGCGTAAGCTGCGAAATCTGATTGTCGAGCGCCACGCGACGCTCGTGGAGCTGGGCGGCGGCAGGGCCGGCGGCGTCAACGTCGTCCTGGGCCTGCATGTGCGCACCGGTCACTTCCTCAAGCTGGGCACGCGCATCCTCGAGCTCCTCGACCACGCGACGGCGCTGATGCTCGGAGCTCGAGATCTGGCCGCGCATGTCGGACAGACGCGACACCATGTTGTGGCCCTTTTCCTCGAGCAGGCGCATGTCGGAGTTAATGCGACCGACCACGTCTTGCATATGGCGGCGCTGCTCGCCAAGATCGCCCACAAACAGGCCCTTTTCCTCGAACATGACCTGGAGCTTCTCGAGCTCGCGCTCCTTTTCGCCCAAGCGGTACTGCGCAAGCTCAAGCTCGGCAGCGCCCTCCTTGGAGCGGCTCTCCAGGTCGTTCCACTGCGACTGCAACGAACGGAGCTCATCGACGGCCAGCATCTGCGTAAGCTCGGTCGCGCGCGAGGACAGCTCTTTGTACTTGCGCGCGCGATCGACCTGACGCTCCAGCGGTCGCAGCTGACGGGCGATTTCCTTATTGATGTCGCGGGCACGCGTCAGGTGCTCGTCCATCGACTTAATCTTTTTGAGCGCACGCTCCTTGCGGCGCTTGTGCTTGGAGATGCCGGCGGCCTCCTCGATGAGAGCGCGGCGCTCCTCGGGGCGGCTCTGCAAAATGGCGTCGAGCTTGCCCTGGCTGATGATGGAATGCGTATCCTTGCCCAGGCCCGAATCGTGCAGGATGTCCTGAATGTCCATCAGGCGGCACGGACTCGAGTTGATGAGGTACTCGCTTTCGCCCGAGCGATACATGCGACGGGTGATGGCGACCTCGTCAAAATCGACGGGCAGCATATGGTCCGAGTTATCGAGCACCAGCGTAACCTCGGCCACACCCACCGGCTTGCGCGCCGACGAGCCCGAGAAGATGACGTCCTCCATGGCCTGGCCGCGCAGCTGCTTTGCGCTCTGCTCGCCCAGGACCCACAGGATGGAGTCAGAGATGTTCGATTTTCCCGAGCCGTTGGGACCGACGATGACGGTCAGGCCCGGCTCAAATGACATATGGGCGCGGTCGGCAAACGACTTGAACCCTTTGAGCGTGAGGGACTTGAGATACACGATTCCTCGCTTACACGTGCTTCTTGTTCAGAATCACGCCGTTGGTGGTGTAACCCATGCGGTCGAGCGCTTCGAGCGCGGCGGCTCCCTCGGCTTCCTTCTTAGAGGAACCGGTGCCGCGACCCTGGCGAATGCCATCGATCAACACCACGGCGGTAAAGGTGGGCGCATGTGCCGGCCCCTCGGAACCAACCAGCTTATACGCCGGGGGCTCGTGACCGTCGGCTTGCACGCACTCCTGCAAAAACGACTTGGGGTTCGCGGGGTGCTCGGCACGCTCGGAAGCCAAGTGCGGCTTAAGCGTGCGGTGAATAAACTCCGCCGCGGCATCCCAGCCGGCATCCAGGTACAGCGCGCCCACGAGCGACTCATAGACGTTCTCGAGCGCCGAATGCAGGCCGCGTGCGCCCGTACCGGTCTCGGAGGCACCAAAGATGATGATGTCGTCGATACCCAGCTCGTGCGACACCTCGGACAGCGTGGCGCCCGAGACAAGGGACACTTTTAGGCGCGTGAGCTTGCCCTCATCAAACTCGGGATAGGCCTCAAAGAGCGAACGGGCGACGACGGCGCCCAAAATGGAATCGCCCAAAAACTCAAGGCGCTCATAGCTGGCAGAAACCGGCTGGCCCTCGACTGCCGAGGGATGCGTAAGCGCCGCGCGCAGCAGCACCTTATTGTTGAACTCGTGGCCCAGGATTTCCTGGGCGCGCGTAAGTCGTTCGGATAAAGCCAAGACTTAGGCCTCCTTGGCAGCTTCGATAGCGTCGACGGCGTCGGCGACAGAGTTGAGCGAGAGCAGGGTCTCATCATCGATCTCGAGGTCGAACTCGTCCTCGATAGCCGTAACCAGCTGCAGGCGCTCGAGCGAGTTGGCATCGAGGTCGTCAAAGGTGGTCTCCTCGCTAATTTCGGCAACATCGACGCCCAGAACGTCAGCAGCGACCTCGGCGATCTTGTCGAAGATTTCGGAGCGGTCCATAGCGCTTCCTCTCATAGTGCATGAATACCAAAAGAATGGTACCGCCCGGGCGGTACCAAGACACGGTTCTGATTCTACCCCACGACGCACGCCCCGAGGCGGATAACGCCGCTGTTATAAAACGATGCCGTCCATGGAGTTGGCGACGTTCTCGACCAGTCCGGCACGTACGGCCTCAGCCGCGGCGAGCGTGCCGTTTTTGACAGCCTCGACCGACGTGGCGCCGTGGCCGATCAAGACCACACCGCGCAGGCCCAGCAGGATGGCGCCGCCCTTGGCATCACCAGAGAGTTTGGCCTTAATCTCGCGCATCTGCTTTTTGATGAGCAGCGCGGCGATCTTGGTGCCGAGCGAGGACATGAAGGCGCCCTTGAGCTCCTGCAGCAAAAACTTGGCAGCGCCCTCGGTAGCCTTGAGAGCGATATTACCCGACATGCCGTCGGCAACAACGACATCGAAATTGCCCGAGGTGAGGTCGGTGCCTTCGCAGTTGCCCACAAAGCCCGGAACTGCGGCCTTCATAGCGGGGAAACAGGCCTTGGTAAAGTTGGAACCCTTCTCGTCCTCGGTGCCATTTGCGAGTAGGCCCACGCGGGGATGTTCAATGCCCAAGACGACACGTGCATAGGCGCTGCCCATCTGCGCAAAGCGCACCATATCGTCAACCTCGACATCGGGGTTGGCACCCATGTCGCACAGCACCGTCAGACCGCCGGCACGATTGGGCAGCGCATTGGTCAGACAGGGGCGCACCGGCTGCTTCTTGCCTTCGGCCTGATACCTAAACGGCGTCACGTAGGCGGTGGCAGCGGCGGTCATGGCAGCCGTCATGGCGCCGGTAGAGCCGGCGGAGAAGAACGCGTCCGCGTTGCCCTTCTTAATGGCGCGGCAAGAAAGCACGATCGACGACTTACGCTTGGTCATCACGGCGCGAATGGGATCGTCGTCCATGGCGATAACGTCGGGTGCCTCCAGGGCCTCGACGCGCGCATGGGAGGCGGCAAAGGGATTGACGATTTCGGCCGGGCCAGCCGCCAAGACCTCGATATCGGGATCGGCGTCAAGCAGCATTTTTATGCCGGTTCGTACCACGACATGGTCATCGGCGAGCACTACGCTGATCATCGCGTATCACCCTCCTCGCTCGAACGCATGGGCGTGACCAAGGTGACGCGCGTGCCGTGTTCGTTTGATTCAACGGAAAGCGTGGCAC
>URYA01000164.1 GCA_900551975.1 uncultured Collinsella sp.
GGCAGCCTCAAGCGCCTCGGCGACCATAAGGCCACAAGCGATGATGGTCACATCGGACCCCTCGCGCACGACCACGCCGCGACCAATCTTGAACTCATAGTCCTCGTGATCGTTGATGACCGGTGTTGCCAGGCGGCCGAAGCGCATGTAAACCGGGCCCTCAAACTCATAGGCGGCGCGCACACAGGCACGAGCCTCGACGTCGTCGGCGGGAACGACCACCGTCATACCCGGAATCGTGCGCATGAGTGCGATATCCTCGCAGCACTGGTGCGTGGCGCCGTCCTCGCCCACCGAAATGCCGGCATGGGTAGCGCCAATCTTGACGTTGAGGTGCGGGTAGCCAATGGAATTGCGGACCTGCTCGTAGGCGCGACCGGCGGCAAACATCGCAAAGGTGCTCGCAAAAGCAACGCGGCCCGTGGTCGCGATGCCGGCGGCAAGACCCATCAGGTTGCTCTCGGCGATGCCGGCATCGTAAAAGCGCTCAGGGTGAGCAGCCTTAAACTTACCCGTCTGCGTAGCGGCAGCCAGGTCGGCATCGAGCACTACAAAGTCATCGTGCTCATTGCCCAGCTCGACGAGCGCCTCGCCGTAGCTTACGCGCGTGGCGACTTTTTTGACCTCTGCCATTAGAGCTCCTCTCCTGCTGCCGCGAGCTCGGCCATGGCCTGCTCAAACTGCTCGTCATTGGGCGCCTTGCCATGCCAGCCAACCTGGTTCTCCATAAAGGAGACGCCTTTGCCCTTCACCGTCTCGGCGATGATAGCGACGGGCACGCCGGTCACCTCACGAGCCTCAGCGAAAGCCGCCTCAATCTGCGCCATGTCGTTGCCATCGGCTAGCTCTATCACATGCCACTTAAAGGCGCGGAACTTGTCAGCGAGCGGCATGGCCGAGTTGACCTCATCGATCGTGCCGTCAATCTGCAAGCCGTTGTGGTCGACGACGGCAACAAGATTGTCGAGCGCATGGTTGCCGGCAAACATGGCCGCCTCCCACACCTGGCCCTCCTCGCACTCGCCGTCGCCCAGCAACGTGTAGACACGGTAGCCGTCGCCCCAGTGCTTAGCGGCAAGCGCCATTCCAACTGCAGCAGAGATGCCCTGACCGAGCGATCCGGTGGACATATCGATGCCCGGGGTGTCGTTCATGTTGGGATGGCCCTGCAGTCGGCTGCCAATATGGCGGAGCGTCTCGAGCTCTTCGACGGGAAAATAGCCGCGATTTGCCAACACCGAATACAGGCCCGGCGCCGCGTGACCCTTGGAGAGCACAAAGCGATCGCGATCGGCCTTGTGATGGTCGGCAGGATCGATATTCATTTCCTCAAAGTACAGATACGTCATGATGTCGGCAGCACCGAGCGATCCACCCGGATGTCCCGACTTGGCCGCGTGAACCGCAGTCACGACACCCTTCCTGACCTCATTGGCGACCTTCGCCAGCTCCTGGTTGGTCATACGAATTCCTCTCTTGAGAACAACCCCGGCACCGGATGACACGATGCCGGGGCAATCCACTCGTTAAGCCTGAGCGACGACCTTCTGCCAGTCAGCCTCGAACGAGGCAAGGCCCTGGTCGGTCAGCGGGTGACGCAGGCACTTCTTGAGAGCGGCCATGGGCACGGTCGCGATGTCGGCGCCAAGAAGAGCCGCCTGGGTCACGTGGTTGGGCGTGCGGACGGATGCGGTGATGATCTCGACGGTGTCGTCGACGTTCTTGCCGGTCCAGTCATAGTTCTTGATGCAGGTCACAACGTTGTCGAGCTGCGAGATACCGTCCTCGGCGATGTCATCGAAGCGCCCCACAAACGGGCTGATGTAGCGAGCGCCGGCGTTGGCGGCCATCAAGGCCTGGGTCGGCGAGAAAACAAGCGTCATGTTGACGCGCACGCCTGCGTCGGCCAGGGCGCGGCAGGCGGCGAGACCGGCCTCGCACACGGGAAGCTTAACCACGATGTTGGGAGCGAGGGCAGCAAGGCGCTTGCCCTCCTCGATCATGCCCTCGGCCGTGGTGGCGGTAGACTCGGCAGACACGGGCAGACCCTCGCAGAGCTCGGCAATCTTGAGCATATGGGGCTCAAAGTCGGCGAGCTTACCGCCGGTCTTGGCGTACAGGGACGGATTGGTGGTAACACCGGCCAGGCAGCCCCAGCTCTTGGCCTCAGCAATCTCGTCAAGGTTGGCGGTATCGATAAAGAACTTCATGGTGAACCCCTTCAAAGGAAGCTAAAACTCAAAAGAATGTGACAAAGGGACTGCCCCTTTGTCCCATGTGCCGGGCCTGCAGCTGGGACATGCCCCAGGCCCGGCGTCGCGTAGGAAAAGCTACTTACTCGGCAAGAGCGGCCTCGATGCGGCTCGTGACACCCTTGAGGTTAAGACCGACGACGTACTGCTTAATCGGGCGCTTGATGTGCTCGATCACAAAGCGCTTGCCGTCGATGTCCTGGGCAGCGAGGTTGCGATAGAGCTTCTCGATCTGCTCCTTGACCTCGGGATCGTTGAACGCGTAGTGGCCGGAGACATCCAGAATCTTCAGGCTGAGCTCGTCGTCGGCAAGAATGTCGTCAACCTGCAGGTTGACATCATCGCCGGTCATCCACTTGCGCCAGCGCTCGGTCTTGATAGCCTTGACCAGCAGCGTGTGATACAGGTCGGAGGGATCGTCGCACAGGCCGTTGTCGACCAGAATCTGCTCGGTAGCGCAGAGCTTGAGGTAGGCGCGGGTCTCCTCGGTGCCGTACTGAGGGGCGACATTGGAAGCGGTCACGTGAGCCGGAATGTGCTCGAGCAGCGTCGCGTCGTCCAGGTAGTCGGCGTTGTGCTCCTTCAGGCCCACGCCGTAGCGCTTTGCCATGTCGGCGAGCTCGCGGGCGTTCTTAAAGTTGTAATGGCCAACTTGCTCGGTCCAACGGGTGAGCGTACCGGTCTGGCCGACGATAAAGGTGGGCATGGGGCAGCCGCGCTTCTCGAGCTCGGGCTGCAGCTGAGAAATGAACTCCTCGTACTTATCGGTAGAGGTCAACCCGCCATTGGTCTCCTCGGTACCGACCTCATAGGCGACCTCGGGCAGGTTATGCTCGCGACGGTACTGCTCAAGGTAGTCGATAAGATCGATCGTGCGGCGAAGCACCACGTCAAGCGGAATAACCTTGCCGATCTGATAGGGGTCCTTGGTGGGGTCGACCATCAGCAGGTCAAAGCCTGCCTCCATGTCGGCGACGAAGGACTTGCGGGCGAGCTCCATGGCCTCGTCCTCGGGCAGGTGGGAGTTACGCTCCTCGTCGCGCTGCCACGGACCGCCGTGATCGCGGCACAGGTAGTACGGGCCGGTGTAACCCACCTCGTCGGCAACCTTCTTGATGTCGGCGGCAAAGCGCTTCTGGTCCCAACCGTTGACGTAGCCGGCGCCCATCTCGTCCATATCGACCTGGTTGCGGCTGGCGATAAACATGGGCGGGAAATCCTCGTCCTTGGCAAGCTCGAACACGGCCTGAATCAGGTTGGGGCTCATGGGGCCAATGCCGACCATGGTTGCGTGATCGCCGCTATCCTGCAGCTTGAGCATGCCCTGAACGGCCTGGCGGATGGTGAGGTTGGACATTTTGTTCTCCTTCTCCAGAGGATTTTTGACAAAAGTTCCCTGGGACCCAGATGCGGGCCCTATCAGTACGGATGGATTTTGTTGTGTAGGGGCGGTTGTGCGGAGTCAAATCCATCCCTCCGCACAACCGGAGTCCTTAAAGGTTTACTTGGCCTGCTTATCGAGCGTGGGCTTCGAAGAACTGGCAGAACGCGGCGCAAAGTACGGGGCGCGGAAAGTCAAGGAGGGCTACCACAGCCACAAGCTCAAACCCTACCGGGCGGCGGCAAAGGCAGAGAAAGCGGCGTTC
>URYA01000165.1 GCA_900551975.1 uncultured Collinsella sp.
CCAAGTGCCCCAGGTCGCCCCGAAAGAGGAGCGACGCGTACTTTGGTACGCGAGCGACGGCTTGAGGGGCGAGATGGGGTGCTTGGGGCCGGCGCAGCGTCAAGCCTGAAGGTGGTCTTGGATGAGATCGCAGATGGCTCGGGCGTCGTTGATGTTGATGGCTCGGGTCGCAAAGCCGGCGTCGAAGGCCTGACGCGCCAGGGCCTCGTTGCAGGCAAGGGCCAGCGTGTGACCGTCGACCAGGTCGAGTGAGCTCTTGCCACGCAGGCGGTCGACGCCAGAGCGCGCGACCACGATGTTGTCGAAGCCCTCGGTCTTGTAGCCCTCGATGATCACCACGTCGACATCGTTGTAGCGCGACAGCAGCTCGCGCGCGGGCATCTCGTCCTCCTCGCGCGTGTCGGCGTACTCCGCCCAGCGCGTGGCGCAGATGAGGCCCACATGCTTGGATCCGGCCTGGTGATGGCGCCAGGTGTCCTTAGCGGGCACATCGATATCAAAGCCGTGGTGCCCGTGATGCTTGAGCGAACCCACGCGCAGACCGCGGCGAGTGAGCTCGGCAATGACCTTCTCGACGAGCGTGGTCTTGCCCGAGTTTTGGTAACCGATAAACGCGATCGCGGGGACGGCCGGGGCCGGAACTGCGGGCGCGACGGCGACGGGTGCCCGCGGCTCCCACGGACTCAACAGCAGCGGCCTGGCGCTCTGCGCGGTCCCACACGCCCGAGCGGCCGCCCTCCTTGTGTAGCAGGCGCACGTCGACGATCTCCATGCCGCGATCGACTGCCTTGCACATGTCGTAGATGGTCAGACACGCGGCGCTCGCGCCGGTCAGGGCCTCCATCTCGATACCCGTCTTGCCCGTCACGCCCGCCGTGACCAACACGTGAAAGCCAACCTGCCCGTCTGCGCGCGCCGGCGCCCAGCCCTCGGGCACATCCTCGGCCGGCGTCCCCGCCGCAGCGATGGGCGCAATGTCGCACTTGCTCTTGGTAATGAGCAACGGATGGCACATGGGGATGATGTCGCTTGTGCGCTTGATGGCCATAATGCCCGCCACGCGCGCGCAGGCAAGCACGTCGCCCTTTTTGGCTCGGTCCTGCAGCACCATGGCCTGCGTCTCGGGGTGCATGAGGATGGCGCCCTCGGCGATGGCGATGCGATGGGTCTCGGCCTTGTCGGACACGTCAACCATGCGCACCTCGCCCTTGGCGTCCACGTGCGTCAGCTCGTTGCGACGGGCGTCGCGGGCGGGCTCGGTGGCAGCGCTGGCAGTCGGCTGTGCGGACGCGTCGGCGTTGCCAGTATTCGCCGCAGCTGAGGCTTTGTGGGCAGACATCGCGGCCCTGCGAGCGGCCTTGGTGGCATCGGCGTACCTGCTCTTGGCCATATGATCATCCTCCGATTTGGGACATAAATCGTTGCGTGCCCTCAATTATCGCGTGTTCCTGCGGTTTGTGGGCCACGGCATCGCGCCAAATCGAAAGTACCTGCATATCATCACCACGGCGCAGCGCCTCACGCACCGAATACTCGGCATCGCTGAACAGACACGGACGCACGTTGCCATCGGCCGTCAGGCGCAGACGGTTGCAGTTCGCGCAAAAATGGTTGGACATGGCGCTGATAAAGCCGACCGTTCCCGCCGCACCCGGAAAGTGCCAATAGCGCGCAGGGCCCGCGCCGGCAGGAGCGTCGTTGATGTCGAGCGGCTCGAGCTCGCCCAGTCCCGTCGCGGCGGCCCCGGCATTGATGCGCGCCCGCAGCTCGTCGCTCGGCACGGTGTCACTCGCGTCCCACAACTCGGGATTGAGCGCGGGCGCGTGAGGGTCCACGGCGCAATGCGAGCTCGTGTGCTCGTCACCGATGGGCATGTATTCGATAAAGCGCAGGTGGATGGGGCGGTCGACGGTCAGCCGTGCAAGGGTCGCCACATCCTGGTTGAGCCGGCGCACTACAACGCAGTTGACCTTAACGGGCTCAAAGCCCCAAGCCAGCGCCGCGTCGATGCCGGCCATGGTCTGCTCGAGTCGACCCAGGCGTGTGATCTTTCCAAAGAGCGTAGGGTCGAGCGTGTCGAGCGAGATGTTGACGCGGTTAAGCCCCGCGTCTTTGAGCTGCGGCGCCAGCTTGGGCAGCAGGGCGCCGTTGGTGGTAAGCGAGATGTCCTCGATCTGCGGAATCGCGCGGATGTCACGAATGAGCGGGATGATACGGCGGCTGACCAGCGGCTCGCCGCCCGTCAGGCGCACGCGGCGAATGCCCTCCCCCGCCACCAAGCACACAAAGCGGGCGATTTCCTCGGCGCTGAGCAGCTCGTCGTGCGCGCGGGGCGCCACGCCATCGGCCGGCATGCAGTAAATGCAGCGGAAATTGCACTTGTCGGTAACGGCAATGCGCAGGTAGTTGATATCGCGGCCAAAGCCGTCATGTTGCACGTGCCCGTCCACGCAGCCCTCCCCTCGCGCGGCGTTTTATTCTTCGGAAAACATAATACCCCACGAGAGAATCATGCCGACACCCGTACGACAGGACAGGTCACTTCGAGCAAGACCGGCTTCCCGAGCCCACCCTCAACACAGACCATCACAACATTCGATGCTTTTCCCGATTTTGGCAAAAAACGTCGAATGTTGTGATGGTTTGCCTGCCCACGGCACCCTGTAGAAGGGCCGAAACGCCCCTAAAGGCCGCCGTCCCAGTGCCGAATCACGAATTCTCGCAGGTCGTTCTGACGTTTCTGGAACGCTTCGCTTCGGTCGCACTTGAGACCCATAGCGAGTGCGATAGCGTTCATCGCCCGGTGCAATTGCAGCTGGTGGGCAAACTGGGTCCCGGTGAGGACGATCATTCTAAAGCCCAGCGCGCTCAGCACGGTCATACGCTCCGCATCCGACGCGCTGCGCTGTTTATCAAGATGGTCCGAACCGTTGTATTCAATCCCCGTACCGCTCGCAGGCGCATATACGTCGATCTCGAAATACCCGGCCTTTGCGAGATACTTGAACTCGTTGGGAACATCGACCCGATGGTTGAGCTCGATCTTGGCGTATCCCAGCCCGCCCTGGGAACGTTTTGCTACGACCATGATTGCGGTGGCCGTCTCCATGGGCGACCGCGCGCCATCGTGCACGCGCCTGAGCACGGCGGCCGCGCGCATAGCCCCCTGACGAGATCGGTTCTCATTGCAATAGGCAATCAAGTCGGCAACGGTATACCTCTGCCCCATCTCGATATAATCGCCTGTCGACAGATGATTCAAATGGTATCGGGCGCAGATTTCGTAGCCATATTCCAGCTGCTCGGGCTCGCTCATCCACGAACCCGCCTGGACAAAGCACATGACCTCATCAACCACCAGAAGGCCCTCTGCCACCTCGATAAGATGACCTGGAGGTACCGGCGCTCCGAACACGTGGCACCTAAATCCAGCCGGCGTCGAGCGCTCAAAATCGAAGTTGACGAGCGTGTCGATATGATCGAGCTCTTCTCGTGGAATACCAAGCGAAACCAGATAGTCGGCAACAATCCCAACTGCTGTTGAAGCCCTCAGACCCTTGGCATCGAGTCCCAATTTGGGCAGGTCCGCAGTCGGCTCTGCCTCGCTAGCAAGCGAGTCCTCATCGTATAGGCTGCTTGCTCGCGAGAGCGGCTCGGACGGGCGCGCCACGTTGTGGTACAGCCAGGCAGTCTTATGGGACAGGACGATCGGCAGGTCCATGAGCCCTCCAATGGAGTCGGATAACCAATCTTATTCCCCTGCTCACGGGTCCGCACACCTTCGTGCGCAAGAAAGCGATTCCACCCGATCGAGTGGCAGAAAAACCATCACAACATTCGATGCTTTTCCCGATTTTGGCAAAAAACGTCGAATG
>URYA01000166.1 GCA_900551975.1 uncultured Collinsella sp.
GGTTCACTCACAGCGAAACCCTGCTGTGCCTTTGCGAAGAGGCGCTTCGCGCCTGCCGCCTTTGGGGACTGCGGAGCGCGGCCGGCAGCTGCGGCGCTTCGCGTCTGCTGCCTGAGGTGACTTTGGGGTCGATTGAGGTTGTCTGCACAATTCGCGGTATTATGGTGCGGAGTTTTGAAAGGAGCCGCTGGTGGTCACGACGACGTTTGCTTCGCCTTTGGGCGAAATCTTGCTTGCCGCTGATGGCCGCGGTCTGACGGGGCTTTGGTTTGAGGGACAGGAGCACTTTGGCTCCACGCTTCTCAAAGAAGATCCCGAACATGTTGAAGGCGCCGATGCAGTTTCTGGTGCTGGCGGCATGTCGTCGGTGAGTCCGGCAAATGGTGCGGCGTCTTCGGTGCTTGAGCGTTCGTGGGCTTGGCTGAATGCTTATTTTGCAGGGCAGGAACCTCGGTTTACGCCGCCGTTGCATTTGATTGGCACGGCGTTTCAGCGTGAAGTTTGGTACGAGCTGCTTTCTATTCCGCGTGGCGAGGTTGCTACGTATGGTGAGATCGCCCAGCGTGTTGCGGCTCGACATCGTGTACCGGGAAATGAAACGCCCGTTGTGTCTCCCCGTGCCGTGGGGGCCGCAGTCGCGCGTAATCCCATTTCGATTATCGTGCCGTGCCATCGCGTGGTGGCGGCCGACGGATCGCTCAACGGATATGCCGGCGGGCTTGATCGCAAGGAGTGGCTGCTGCGGCTTGAGGGCGCGTACGAGGAATAACGCTCGAACACTTTGCATAACTAGGACGCCGTGAAAGAACGGGACACGCTTTCCGAATGGAGGCTCAGACGGAAACTACGTCCCGGAATTCCGTTTTAAAGCAGGATGCGCTTTCCGAATGGCGTCCCAAGCGGAAACCGTGTCCCGGAATACAGCCTCAGAGTGGGGCGCCGTTTCCGGTTGAGACCACCTGCTTGGACATCTTTCTACGCCCGCTCCTGCAGGGCGTAGATCGATTTGTCCATGTTGAACAGATAAGCCACAACGCAGACGATAAAGAACGCCGGCAGATCACCGAAACCGAAGACCTCGCAGCCAATGAGGATCGGCGCGAGCAGCGTGTTGGTGGCGCTGCCAAAGACGGCGGCGTATCCCAGCGCGGCGCAGAACTCGACGGGCATGCCGAGAATTCCGGCGAGCACGACACCCAGGCTTGCTCCGATGGAGAACAGCGGCGTTACCTCACCACCTTGATATCCTGCGGCAAGCGTGGCGATGGTGAGTACGAATTTGAGCGCCCAGTCCCAAGGCATAATGGCGACCTTGCCGTCACCGTTGAGCGCCGCCGATATCAGGTTGGTGCCAAGTCCGCAGTACCGTCCCTGCCACAGCGCGAACAGGATCGCCGATAACGCGATGCCCATAACAGCGATGCGCACATAGGGGTTGGGGAGCAGCCGCGCCGCAAGGGTCTTGGCATGCGCAAGACACCAGGCAAAGGCGCCGCCTACCATGCCAAACGCGATGCCCAGCACCGCAAGCCGTCCAAGACCGGGGAGGTCGAGCGCATACGAGGCGGCAACGGCGACCTCGAACTTCTCGAGCCCCAGGGCGCCGGAGGTCATGCTTGCGGCAAGTGAAGCCGTAAGCGCGGGAAACAACGCGCGGTATTCCATGCGTCCGGCGACAAGCACCTCGATAGCAAAGACCGTGGCGGCGAGCGGCGTTCGAAAGAGTCCGGCAAAGCCAGCGGCCATACCAATGAGCAAAAACGTGTTGCCGGGGTCGCGGAAAGGCAGGCGTCGGCCGATCCAATGTGAGACGGTGGCGCCGATCTGCACCGCTACGCCCTCGCGTCCCGCACTGCCGCCAAAAAGGTGCGTTCCCCACGTGCTCAGCATAATGAGCGGCACCAAACGCGGGGAGATGGCGTCCTCGCGTCCGTGACCTACGTCGAATACTAAGCTCATGCCGCGGTCGGTGCCCTTGCCCCAAGTGCGGTAGGCAAACACGATGGCGAGGCCCATGAGGGCGAGGAAGGGAAGGAGCAGGGTGATGTGCTCGTCGCGGAAGGCACCGATCGCCAGGAGCACGCGACCAAAGAGGGCACAAATGGCGCCGACGATGATGCCAATAGGGATTCCGACAGCACCCATAAGCACGAGGCCACTATAGGTGTTGACCAGGCGTTTAATCCTGCTCGATGCGCTGTTTTCTGACATTTTGCTTTCCGACACTTGCTCTCTTGATAGAAAAAGAGCTGGAGTTGCGCATCGTTGAGAGGCTTTCCAGCTTTAGCAAAACAAACTTATAAGATGCGACGGGCCGCGTCAAGATAATTACCGGACGGCCCAGGAGGCGGCTGGTTGGCTGGCTTAAAACCTAGCGCGTGAAATGACGCTCCACGCTATTCAGCGCGCTTGATAGGATGACGAACCACAGTCTTAAGTTTCTCCGGTGCACATTTGCGTGGATCGGAGAGATAGATTTCGTGATGTAAACGGGTGTCTGAGAGGTCGGGGACATAGCCCAGCTCGGTCGCGTATTCATGCATAGCGTCTACGGTCGCCGGTTCGTTATCGTAGGGCCCGGTGTGCATGCATTGAACGCAGAGGCCCTCGTCAACTTTAAGCAGCTCGACGGCGGAAAAGTCCAGTTTCTTTTTGGTCGTGGCTTCCGCGACTGCCCAGTCAAAGTCATCTCGGGTGACGAAATCGGGCAGGCGGATGCACGAGATAAAGTTGAAATCGTCCTTGCGTACATAATCGATGTCGCTGCTCGGGGAGTCTTGCCACCAGAAACCCTTGAGCGGCGGTACCACAAAGTCGAAATAGCCCTCGATATTCCTTGAGCCTTTCTTCGACATCTTGACGGTATAGGCGATGCCGTAAAGCAGCGGCAGGGCGTTTTGATACTCGCCACCTTCGGTATTTGGGTCGCCCTTTCCGCGAACGGCAACGTAGCTCATAGGCGGTACAGTTACGATACTCGGCTTGCTTGCAGGTTTGTAGAGCTCCTTGCATTCCTTCTTAAAGTCGAACGCCATGTTGGCCGCCTTTCTGCGTATTGGCCTGCTTAAATAGCTGAATCATATCATAGAAACGAACAGCTGTTCGAATGATTTGGCTGACAGATTGAGATGCGTGCGTTGTGTTTGGCGGTCGGCCTGACCCAATCGATGATTTCTCTGCCTCCCCGGCGCCTCATCTATAGCTGCCGTTTCCCCATATAAAACCTGCCAAAATGAACCTGTCCCTTTTTGGTCGGTGCGAAATGGGTAATACTAAAGAGTTATCCGACCAGATGGGAACCGATCGATGGCCTATATCGAATTTAAAGACGTCATCAAAGCATACGGCGAGGGCGATGCCCGCATTCACGCGCTCGACGGCGCGAGTTTTACCGTTGAGCGTGGCGAGCTTGCCATTATCCTGGGCGCTTCGGGCGCCGGTAAAACCACGGCGCTCAACATTCTGGGTGGCATGGATACGGCGACTTCCGGCACCGTGACGGTGGACGGGCGCAACGTGAGCTCCGCCAACGAGGCTCAGCTCGTGGAATACCGCCGCGCCGATGTCGGCTTTGTCTTCCAGTTCTACAATCTGGTCCCCAACCTGACGGCGCTCGAAAACGTTGAGCTCGCAGCTCAGATCTGCCCCGATTCGCTCGATGCCGAGCAAACGCTTTGCCAGGTTGGCCTGGGCGACCGACTCGCTAACTTTCCGGCGCAGCTTTCGGGCGGCGAGCAACAGCGCGTGTCCATCGCCCGCGCGCTGGCCAAGAACCCCAAGCTACTTTTGTGCGACGAGCCCACGGGTGCACTTGACTACAAAACCGGCAAGCAGATC
>URYA01000167.1 GCA_900551975.1 uncultured Collinsella sp.
CTACGAGCCATATGGGCTTTGGCGGCATGGGCGCGAGCGGTATGGGGCAGTACCATGGCCGCGAGAGTTTCGATACGTTTAGCCACAAGAAGAGCATCGTGAACAAGGCAACGTGGTTGGACGTGCCATTCCGCTATGCTCCTTACGCAAACTGGAAGCACAAGTTCGTGCGCATGTTTGTGCATTAGAATCAGATGGTGTAGCGACAAACGGTCGAAAAGGCGCGGATGGGGTGAATTTGTGTCCGCACGGGCCCGTAAGCTTCTCAGTACGGTCAAGCGCCGGTTTATCCGGCTGTTAGAGGAGCTGCTATGTACGAGCCTTCACGTGTTCTTCTGTCGTTTCACATCGCATGATTTCAATATGCCGACGGTGCTTTGGTCCTGGGCGATCTTAAAGCGGGCGATAAACTGACACTGTGTGCCGAGCGCGATAATCCCCATGACCCCGAGGCAGTTGCGATCTACTATGGCAAGACCAAACTTGGCTACGTTCCGGGAAACGAGGTCGGCCCACTGTCCTTGATGATGTATTACGGCCACGAGGACGTATTTGAGGCCCGTGTGCAACAGGTTGCCCCCGAGCGCAGCCCGTGGCATCAGGTGCGCGTTGGGCTCTACGTGGTGGATGCTCGCTAGTCGGCAATGGAGGCTGCCATGTTTGATGACGATGACCTGTTTGATCTGGCAGATGATCCGTTTGAGTGGGATGTGCTACTCGATGACGATGAGCTGGAACAGGACCGTAAGATGCGGCAGGACAAGAAAACTCAGGGTGACGCTTCGAAAAAGCAAGACAAGCGCCGCCGGGGCCTGTTCGGTGGGCTCTTTGGATACCCGCCGCATCGCTACGTCTGTATACTTAGCACGAGTTGTACACGTTGCGAAATGAGGGCATAGACGATGATGTGGTTTACCGCCGACCTGCACCTGGGCGATACGAATATCTTGCACGACATGGACCGGCCGTTTGACTCGGTCGAGGAGATGAACCGCAAGGTCATCGATGCCATCAATGAGTGCGTGGCTGCGGACGACCGCCTCTATATTTTGGGTGACTTTACCTATCGTTTGCCCCTGGCGGAGGCGGTGCGCCTGCGCGAGCGTATCGAATGCCAGAACGTGACGCTCATCCGTGGTAACCATGACGGCGACTGGGAAGATCCCGACGTACCGCAGATTTGGGAAGACGTGCGCGATTACCTGGAGATTGCTCCCGGCTATGCCAAGGGCCATCGTCTGGTTATGAGCCACTACCCCATGCTCAGCTGGAACGGCAAGGCACGTGGCGCCATTATGCTGCATGGGCATATCCACAGCAGGGGTGACCGCACCAACGCACGCAACCGCGATCGCGAACGTCCCATTTATCGCTACGATGTGGGCCTCGACGCCAACGACTACAAGCCCGTAAGCCGAGACCAGATCCTGAATTTCTTTGGACTGTAGCTCGCAAACCGCCACGAAGGGGACAGGCACCTTTGTGGCGGTTCTGGCGCCGTTGCCATTCTGGCAGCGGCGCCTATTTTGTCCGCGCGGCGCGGTAGAGTGTAGGCGGTTGAAATTTGCGTCCATTGAGGAGCTGCTATGAACGAGATCAAGTGCCCGCATTGCGGCGAAGTTTTTAAGGTCGATGCGTCCGGCTATGCGGATATCGTCAAGCAAGTGCGCGATGCTGAGTTCTTGCGTGACCTGGATGAGCGCGTAGCGGCGGCTCGACGCGAGGGCGAGCAGGCGCTGGAGCTTGAGCGCTCGCGTTCGTCAGCCGCTTTGCAGGAGGCAGAGTCTCAGCGCAACGCTCAGCTTGTCGAGCAGAAGAATGCTGCAGCTCAGCAGCTGGCACAAGAGGTTGCCAAGCGCGATGCTGAGCTTGCCGAGCTGCGCGCCAAGCTCGAGGGCGCTGCCACAGAGCGCGAGAGTGCAAGCCAGCGCGCGGCGGTTGAGGCCCGTGCCGATGCTCAAAAGGAAAACGCCGAGCTTCAGCGCGAAATCGATAATTTGCGTGCGCAGTTGGGGCGCAAAGATGATGAAGCCAGGCTTGCCGAGGCGGCGGCACGCAATGCTGCTCAAAACGACCTGTCCGCGCGCGACGCTCAGATTGCCGAGCTGCAGGCCAGGCTTGCCGCGGCGGACAAGGCCCAGGAGATGGCGCTTGCCGCTGCCGCGGCAGAGTCGCGGCGTGAGCTCGATGCCGCTCGCAGCGAGGCCGAGCGCACGCTTGCTGACTATCGCGCGCAGGTACAAGAGAAGTTTTCCGTCGCAAAGGCTCAGTCCGAGCAAGAGGCCGAGGGCCTGCGTGCCCAGCTGCGCGAGCAGGAACTGATGGCAAAAATGAACCTATCGAAGGCGGTCGCCGCGGCGGAGCGAGAGCGCGATGAGGCGCGTGCCAAACTGACGAGCGAGCTGGCGGTGCGCGATTCTCGCGAGGAACAGGCCAAGGCGGCACACGAGCTCGAGCTTGCGCAGGCCAAGCGCGCGAGCGATGACCTGATTCGCTACAAGGACGAAGAGATTGAGCGCCTTAAGGACATGAAGGTCCGCCTGTCCACCAAGATGGTGGGCGAGTCGCTCGAGCAGCACTGCGAGACCGAGTTTAACCGTCTGCGCATGACGGCATTTCCTAACGCGTACTTCGAGAAGGATAACGATGCGTCCGAGGGCACCAAGGGCGACTTTATCTTCCGCGAGTGCGACGCGAGCGGCAACGAGGTCATTTCGATTATGTTCGAGATGAAAAACGAGAACGATGAGACCGCGACCAAGCACAAGAACGAGGACTTCTTTAAGAAACTCGACCACGATCGCCGCCAAAAGGGCTGCGAGTACGCGGTGCTCTGCACGTTGCTCGAACCCGAGAGCGAGCTTTACAACGCCGGCATCGTGGACGTGAGCTATCGCTTCGAGAAGATGTACGTGATCCGTCCGCAGTTCTTCATTCCCATGATCACGCTGCTGCGCAACGCCGCCATGGGTTCGCTGCGCTATAAGCAGGAGCTAGCGGAGTACAAGCAGCAGAATATCGACGTCACGAACTTCGAAACCAAGATGGAAAAGTTCAAGGACGGCTTCTCGCGCAACTACAACTTGGCGAGCAAGCAGTTCGAGTCGGCGATCAAGGAGATTGATGCTGCCATTAAGCAGCTCGAGAAGACCAAGGATGATCTGCGTCGCAGTACTGAGAATCTGCGTCTGGCCCACAACAAGGCCGATGAGCTTACTATTCGTAAGCTCACCTGGGGCAACAAGACCATGAAGGCGGCGTTTGACGAGGCGCGCGAGGGTGCAACAGACGCGGGCGATGAGCCAGCCGAGGCGGATTCGTATGAGGTCGAGGATGCCGAGTAAGGCATAGCGTATAGTGCAAAAACGGGGCCGCTGGCGATGTTGCCAGCGGCCCCGCTTCGTTTCGTTCCAGTATGTTCGGCTAGTCCTCGAGCAGGTCCTCGATAAAGCCGACGCGGTAGTTTTTGAAGATGACCTCGCCGCCGTCTTGCGTGGCGTCCAGATCGACATCGCCCATGATGCCAAAATCGTGGTCGCCATCCTCGTCAGCAAAGATCTGGTGCACGTGCCATACGTGCGCGGTCTTCTCGTCGGACTCGTCGATGGAAAACATCGCGGCGCTGCGGGCATCTCCGTCGGTGAGGATTTCCTCGTGCTGTTCGTGGTAGGCATCGAGCGCCTTTTGCCAGCGGATCTCGCTCATGCCCCAGTCGTCGTCGAGCTCGCCCAGGTCGCGAACGTGCTCGCGGGCGGCAAGGGTCACGCGGCGATGTCGCGTTCGTGTTCGACGATGCGGATCTCCCCCCGGAACTCTACGGCCGGG
>URYA01000168.1 GCA_900551975.1 uncultured Collinsella sp.
GGTTGTCGTTAAGACGCTTGTGACCCGCGACAATCCCTGTATGGAGCTGTAGCGGCGTCTGCGGATCATGTTCACCGGTCAAAAACACCACAAAGGTGCCTGTCCCCTTTGTGGTGGTTTTTATGTTGATGGGTCAACAAATAGGGAGTGCAGGAGTGGCGGTCGTTAAGTACGGTTAAGATGTTTACCCGTAAGCATTATGCAAGCGAAAGGCGGTCGTCTCCCATGCAGCAGAACGACGAGACACGTTTCGAGGACTTTGTCGGACTGATCAGCGGGCTCTACAAGGAGATCCAGCGCATTAAGACATCCGAGGGCGCAAGGCTGGGCCTCAAGGGCTCCGACGTGATGTGCCTGTACTATCTTGAGCGCAGCAAGGACGGCCTGACTGGCGCTGACCTGGCTCGCATGGCAGGTGTGACCCGCGCCGCCGTCTCGCGTACGCTCGCGCATCTGGAGGAGGGCGGCTACGTCGAGGTCGATGATTCGGGCGATGCCGCCGTTAAGTATCGTGCTCCGGTGCGCCTGACCGCTCTGGGCGGCGAGAGCATGAGCGAGGCGGACCGCATCATTCGCGAGGTGCTCGATACCACCGGTAAGGCTATGGGTGTGGAGCAGCGCGAGCAGATGTATGCGTCGCTACGCACGATTCTCAACACCCTGCGCGAGCTGTAGGGCCGCCAAGGCTTTTGCTTCCAATTAACAACTGCATAGTCCTGTTTGAGCGCGTATACCGTGCCGGGGCCTTGCTGTCAAAATTCCCTGCGCGGGACCTGCGCAAGAAAGGATTCGCTATGTCCATTCGTATTATTACCGATTCCGCGAGCGATATGTCGCCGGCTGAGCACCCCGCTCTGCGTGTTCTGCCGCTGTCCGTCACCTTTGGCACCGATGTGTACATGGATGGCGTCGACATCGATCACCAGCGCTTTTACGAGATGCTCGTGGAGCGCGATGAGCTGCCTAAGACCGGCCAGGTCAACCCGTACGCGTTTTCGCAGGCTATTGCCGAGGCGCGTGAGGCCGGCGATGAGGCAGTGATTATTACCGTGGGCGCTAAGCTTTCGGGCACCAACCAAAGTGCCCGCACCGCACTTGCCGAGGCGCCGGGCGGCGATGTGTATGTGGTGGATAGCAATAACGTTACCCTGGGCGAGCGCGTGCTGGTTGAGTACGCGCTGCGTTTGGTGGACGAGGGCCAGGGCGCGGCTCAGATCGCGGCGGC
This sequence comes from uncultured Collinsella sp., assembly GCA_900551975.1. GTDB lineage: Bacteria > Actinomycetota > Coriobacteriia > Coriobacteriales > Coriobacteriaceae > Collinsella. The sequence goes on from URYA01000168.1 coordinate 1,226, forward strand.
TGTCGAGGCCGTGCGCGACCGTGTAGTCGTCATCGGCCTGCTCGAGACGCTTGAGTACCTCGTTCGCGGCGGTCGCCTGTCTGCTGCGGCTGGTGCTGTGGGCACGTTGCTCAATGTGAAGCCCGTTGTGGCAGCGGAGGATGGTCTGATCGTGCAGCTGGGCAAGGCTCGTGGCTCCAAGAACGGCCGGAACCTGCTCAACCAGAAGGTCGAAAAGGCAGGCGGCATCGACTTTTCCATGCCGCTGGCGCTCGGCTATACGGGCCTTTCGGATGCGGTGCTCAAGAAGTATATCGAGGACAGTGCGGCACTTTGGGCTGGCCACACCGAGGGCGTGTTGCCCGTTCACACCATCGGCGCCACCATCGGTACCCACGTTGGCCCCGGCGCCGTAGCAGTAGCCTTCTTCCAGCCCGCCAACTAACCGACCTGCCATAAACCACCACAAAGGGGACAGGCACCTTTGTGGTGGTTTATGCTTTTCCGGGTGGAAGGGAGCGAGCAATGGCGTCTGAGGGCTTTTTTGAACGGGTGTACGAGGTGGTCGAGCAGATTCCCGAGGGGATGGTCGCCACCTACGGTCAGGTGGCGCTGCTCGCCGGTCGTCCGCGGAGTGCGCGGTACGTGGGCTACGCGCTGCATAGCAATCCGCGCCCCGGCCAGATTCCCTGCCATCGCGTGGTGTTTGCCGACGGCCGTATCTGTGAGGGCTTTGCCTTTGGCGGCCCCGATGCTCAGCGCGAGCTCTTAATGGGGGAAGGCGTGACGTTTACCGATCCCATGCACGTCGATCTGGCCGCCTGTCGTTGGCCGGCCGGGCTGTAGTGGCGGGCTTCGTCAAAACCACCACAAAGGTGCCTGTCTCCTTCGTGGTGGTTTTAGTTTACCGGAGCTAACTTATGGAGAAGGTGTGGCGGCGCATATTGACGCTACAAAGTAAACCACGGTGAACTATATTGGTTTCAGCAACGGAGCAGGCAATAGGCGATGAAAAAGCCTGCCCTGTTGAGTTTGATTCGCATTCCTCCCCTCTGTGCGATTCAACGGTGTACTTCGGGAACAGGCCCGCTGGCAACTAACTGCCAGCGGGCCTGTTCCTGTTTGTCGGGGGAGTGCGATGGACGGAGCCGAAGCGGTCCGGCTCCAAAAAAGGCGGACGCCGTAGCGCCCGCCCTATAGCAATCGAAAGCTCAAGCCAGCAGATCGGTCTAGTACACCATACCCATGGCGTCCTGAACCTCTGCCAGGGTCTGCTCGGCGATTTCGTTGGCGCGACGGTTGCCCTCGTGCAGCACGTCCTTCACATAGTCCAGATCGTTCTCGTAGCGCTGGCGACGCTCGCGGATAGGTGCGAAGTACTCGTTGACGGCCTCGGTCACGTACTTCTTGAGCTGGCCGGAGCCGCCCATGCCAATCTCATCGGCAATCTCGACCTCGGAACGGCCGGTGCAGATTGCAGCCGTCGAAAGCAGGCCGGACACGCCGGGGCGGTTCTCGGGATCGAACGTGATCATGCGCTCGGAGTCGGTCTGGCTCTTCTTGATGCGCTTTGCCGTCTCCTCGGCGGTCATCGAGATGTTGATGGCGTTGCCGTAGCTCTTGCTCATCTTTCGACCGTCCAGGCCTGGCAGCAGCGGGGTCTCGGACAGCAGCGCGTCGACCTCGGGGAACACCTTGCCGTAGCGGTTGTTAAAGCGGCGAGCGATGGTGCGGGTAAGCTCGATGTGCGGTAGCTGGTCGCGACCGACGGGCACCACGTTGCCCTTGCAGAACAGGATGTCGCAGGCCTGATGTACCGGGTAGGTGAGCAGAAGGCCAGTGAGCTCGTGGCCCGAGGCCTCCATCTCGGCCTTGACCGTGGGGTTGCGCGCCAGCTCGGCCTCGGACACCAGTGACAGGAACGGCAGCATGAGCTGGTTGGCTGCGGGCACGGCGGAGTGCGCGTAGATCATGGTCTTGTCGGGGTCGATACCGCAGGCAAGGTAGTCCATGACCATGTTGTACACGTTGTCCTGGATGTGCTCGGTCGTGTCGCGGTCAGTGATGACCTGGTAGTCGGCGATAAGTACGTTGGTCTTGGCGCCCATGTTCTGCAGCTCAACACGGCCCTTGAGGGTGCCGAAGTAGTGGCCCAGGTGCAGACGGCCGGTGGGGCGGTCGCCGGTGAGCATGGTGAACTTCTCGGGCGTTTTGGCCAGGCCCTCGCGAATGGCGTTGCTCTTTTGCAGCGCGACTTCGTAGCTGTTCTCGTTTGGCATGATTGCTCCTAACGTATGTTCATGGGTCAAGATGATAACGCGTTTATTGGAGGGGTGGTGCGTAAGTAGGCGAGGGGCGGGAGAGGGACGCGCGTGGTGCGGCATGTGCGATGGGTGCGGCGCGGCTGCGCTTGGCTAACGGTGCCTTGGCGCATCCTCGGCAGCTTGCCCTAGAGCTTGTGGTGGCGCTCTTCTTTGCGCTCCTCGGCTGCCTGCTCCTCCTGCTTAAAGGCGGGGTCGTCGGGGGTGACGAGCTCGTCCTCGTGCGTGCGCTTGTTGTAATGGTGGCGCAGCACGGGCTCAAACAGATGTAGATGTTTGGCAAAG
>URYA01000169.1 GCA_900551975.1 uncultured Collinsella sp.
CCATCCAGTCGATGATGCGCTGGTCGAAGTCATCGCCGCCCAGGTGGGTATCACCGTTGGTGGCCAGAACCTCGGTCACGCCGTCGCCCATCTCGATGATGGAGACATCGAAGGTGCCGCCGCCCAGGTCGAAGACCAGGATGCGCTGGTCGGTGCCCTGCTTGTCCAGGCCATAGGCCAAAGCAGCAGCGGTCGGCTCGTTCACGATACGCTTGACGTTGAGGCCGGCGATCTTACCGGCGTCCTTGGTGGCCTGACGCTGGGCGTCGTTGAAGTAGGCCGGGACGGTGATGACGGCGTCGGTGACGGTCTCGCCCAGATACTTCTCGGCGTCGGCCTTCATCTTTGCGAGCGTCATGGCGCTCACCTGCTCGGCGGTGTAATCCTTGCCCTCGATATCGACGACGGCACGGCCACCCTGGCCCTCCTTGACCTCATACGGCACGGTCTTGATCTCGGAGGTGCACTCGGAGTACTTGCGGCCCATGAAGCGCTTGATGGAGAACACGGTGTTCTTGGGGTTGGTGACAGCCTGGTTCTTAGCGGCCTTACCCACGACGCGGTCGCCGTCAGCACGGAAACCGACAACGGACGGGGTGGTGCGGTCGCCCTCGGCGTTCACGATAATGGTCGGAGAACCGCCCTCGAGGACGGCCATAGCGGAGTTGGTAGTACCAAGGTCGATACCAAGAATCTTGCCCATTAGAAATTCCCTCTCTCTTGTGCGTTCGCGCCGCCTCGACGGTCTTTCGCGCGGCGCTTCGGCTTGTCTTTCAGGATGTAGTGTATCCCCTTATGGGCCGGAATATACAAAATCTAAGTCAATTCATATAAGATTTCTTATCTCTGAGAGTTTAGGTTCTTAAATGCGCAGGTAGATGCGCTGATTGAGTTCTCGGCAAATCTATTGAGATCTATGTAGAGATGGCTGAGGTTTGCGTCCGGGGGTGCCTGGGGGCCGTCTTGCGGCAAGCTCATCCCGGTTTGAGCGTGGATTCCGGGTCGCAGTTTCCGCAACCAGAGCCTTCGGGAAAATACATCCCAATCTGAGCGAAAATTCCGGGATGCAGTTTCCGCCGGGCGGTCCATCCGGAAACTGCGCCCCGGTTTTCGGCCAAATAACGGGATGCCCTTTCCGCAGGCGCGCTCAATAGCTCAATATTTCAAGTCACCTTTAGCTAACATTTTCGCAGCTCAACGGCCCCACCTGCGCGTCTTTTAGTAAACCTTGGCATACTCGGCGAACGGTATGAAGATGCCGGCCAGAGGGTATTGCAAACGGTCGCTCCCGTGGTATGTTTTTGCCCGAATCAAACCGGCGCGCATCGCCTGTAGCGTCGGTCAACAGAGAGGAAACTACCATGGCTCATCCCGTAATTGATGCCGACGAGTGCATCGCTTGTGGCGTTTGCGTCGACTCCTGCCCCGCTGGCGTTCTGGAGCTCCAGGACGTCGCTACCGTCGCCGACGAGGACTCCTGCGTCGCCTGTGGCGCTTGCCAGGACGCTTGCCCCGCTGGCGCGATCACCGAGATCGTCGAGGAGTAACAACTCCCCACTTGCACACTCAAAAGTACACCGTGCACAAAAAAGGAGGCTTCCGCATCGCCGCGGAGGCCTCCTTTTTTGTGCGGATAACCAATTAGGCACCGTCGCAGGTTGAGCTCACGTCAGCGAAAACGTCCCTAAGCGAGCAAGGTGACGTGAAAGAGGAGGGAAGCGTACTTTGGGTACGCGACCGACGACTGAACGTCAGATTGCCGCCTAGGGGCGCTTGCAGCGTCGGACGGTTACGGCGTTTGGTAAAACGCCGTAACTCTAAATACGTTCCGCGATCTCGTGGATGAGGTAGTCGGTCTTTTCCCAGCCCAGGCACGGATCGGTGATCGACTTGCCAAAGACGCCGCCGTCGACCGGCTGATTGCCGTCCTCCAGGTAGGACTCGATCATAAAGCCCTTGACCAGCTTGGAGATGGACTCGTTGCGGCGGCAGCTGTCGAGCACCTCCTTGCAAATGCGATACTGCTCCAGCGGACGCTTGCCCGAGTTGTCGTGGTTGCAGTCGATGACCGCTGCCGGGTTGGCATAGCCGGCATGCTCGGTATAGCGTTCGGCCAGGCGTTCCAGGTGTTCGTAGTGGTAGTTGGGGTAGGTGCGCCCATCGAGACCGATGTAGCCACGCATAACGGCGTGTGCGAGCGGGTTGCCGTCGCACTCGACCTCCCAGTTGCGGAAGATGAAGCTCTGGTGCGCCTGCGCGGCGTAAATAGAGTTGAGCATAACGGTGGTAGAGCCGGCAGTGGGATTCTTCATGCCAACGGGTACCGAAATGCCGCTCGACACCAGGCGATGCTCCTGGTTCTCGACCGAGCGTGCGCCCACGGCAACATAACTCAGCAGGTCAACGAGGTACTGGTAGTTGGACGGATAGAGCATCTCGTCGGCGGTAAAGAAACCGGTCTCCTCGATGACGCGCAGGTGCATGTGGCGAATGGCCTTAACGCCTTCGAGCAGGTCATCGGGCGCCTCGGGGTCGGGGTTGTGCAGCAGACCCTTGTAGCCGGTGCCTTTGGTGCGCGGCTTGTTGGTGTAGACGCGCGGAATGATGATGAGCTTGTCCTTGACCTCCTCGGCGGTCTTGGCCAGTCGGTTCATGTACTCAAGCACCGAATCCTCGCGGTCGGCAGAGCACGGGCCGATGATGAGCACCTTACGTGCGTCCTCGCCGGTAAAGACTTTGGCGACCTCGGCGTCAAATGCCTGCTTTTTGGCGGTAAGCTCGGCAGAAAGCGGCATTTCCTCGCGGATCTCCATGGGTATCGGCAGCCTGCGTTTGAATTCCATGGCCATAGGGGCCTCCTCAATCTATAGAAAGAGCAATAAGCGTATTGTCGAATGCTCGGCATTATCCGCTGTCGCACGCTAAAGTGCAAGCCCTTGTCACCCCGAAACCTACCAAAAAGGGACAGGTTTATTTTGGCAGGTTTTATCTGGGTAAACGTTGGCGCTCACCAGGATGGGATGACGCCGTGAGGGACCCTAAGCCTGCCGCCGATTCCCCGGGGAGTACCCAGTGGCCAAAAAATGCCAAATATGAGTACTGTTGCTAGCGTAGTATCATATCGACATTACAAGATAATATACACAACAGTAAATATGTTCATTAAAGTTGGCACATAGAAGCATGCTAATGAGCATTTTGATCAATTTGAAGGCATATATAGGCCGCAAAGAGGTCGTTTAGAGCTGTTTTTGCTGTTACTAAAAAGGTAACAGTACTCATATTTGCCATTTTTTGTCCACAGGGCTTGAAGGGAGCTGTCAATCAGGTTCCAGGGGAGGCACTTCGAGGGCCGCAGAGCAAAAAAGCGGGGACGCAGGTTGTCCTGCGCCCCCGTTCTCGGGCATTATCCGTTCTCTGCGGCGGAGTCTACGCCGCTTCGTCGAACTGCGAGTTGTACAGGTCGGCGTAGAAACCGCCTTGGGCGAGCAGCTCGTCGTGCGTGCCCTTCTCGACGATATCGCCGTCGCGGATTACTAGGATCACGTCGGCGTTGCGGATCGTGGACAGGCGGTGCGCGATGACAAAGCTCGTGCGGCCCTGCATCAGCGCATCCATGGCACGCTGAATAAGCTCCTCGGTACGAGTGTCAACGTTAGAAGTCGCCTCGTCCAGAATCAGCGCCGGGCGGTCGGCCAAAATGGCACGAGCGATGGTCACGAGCTGGCGCTGGCCCTGCGACAGGTTAGTGCCCTCCTCGT
>URYA01000170.1 GCA_900551975.1 uncultured Collinsella sp.
GTGGCCAATAAACCGCACACAGTGGGCCGCGCGCCCGTCGCTGCGGTAAGGAAACGTCACCCTCTACTCCAGTGCGGACAGACTCCTTACCCCGTACGCCTAAAACTCCCCAGTTGACCGAAAACCTGCCGCCGCTGCTCCTCAATTGAGCTATAACGTTAAACAATTGCAGCGTTTTTGCATGGGGGAGTGATGGTATGACGCTACTGTATTTCCTTACCCTGTTTCCGCTGGTACCGGCGCTGGGCATGCCGCTCGCGCGCGGTGACCGCGCCCGCGATGCGGTGGGGCTCATAGGCTCCGGCATTATTATGGCGGTGACAGTTGTAGTCGCCGTCATGTTTTTTGGCACGGGTCCGCAGAGCTTTGAGGTTGCCCCCGGCACCTCGCATGTGCTCTCGATCATCAGTTCCGTTATCGACGTGATTCTGTGCGCCGTCATCCTGTACAACGCGCGTAAATATAAGAGCACGCTCACCACGGTGCTCGGCGTGGTGCAGCTGGTGGGCTCGCTCGCCTTTGCAGCCATGACGCTGCCCGCGGCCGAGGCCGTCACGGCGACGCCGCTCTACCTGGACTACATGAGCGTGATCATGGTCCTCGCCGTCGGTATCGTCGGCAGTCTAATCTGCGTGTATGCCCTGGGTTACATGAAGGACTTCCAGGCCCATGACGAGCACGAGGCCGCGCTGCGCGGGCAGACCGCGCCCGACCGTCGCCCGCAGTTCCTGGCGCTTATGTTCCTGTTCCTCTCGGCCATGTTCGTCATCGTGACGAGCGATAACCTTGAGTGGCTGTTCTGCGGCTGGGAAATCACCACCGTGTGCTCGTTCCTCATGATTGGCTACACGCGCACGCCCGAGGCCATTAAAAACGCTTTCACCCAGATTATCCTTAACATGCTGGGCGGCATCGCGTTTTTGGCCGGACTCATGTATCTGCACGCTAACGGCATGCCGCTGACCATCTCGGGCATGATCGAGCTTTCCGGCGCCGGAACTGCGCAATCCGCGCTGCTGGTGATGCCGGTCGTCCTGCTGTCGCTCGCCGCACTCACCAAGGCCGCACAGATGCCGTTCCACACTTGGCTGTTGGGTGCCATGGTCGCCCCCACGCCCACGAGCGCCCTGCTGCACTCGTCAACCATGGTCAAAGCTGGCGTGTTCTTAATGGTCAAGCTGAGCCCGCTCTATGCCATCTATCCCGTGACCGGCTTTATGGTCACGAGTGTGGGTGCCATCACGTTTTTGCTCGCTGCCCTCATGGCCATCTCGCAGAGCAACGCCAAACGCGTGCTCGCGTACTCCACCATTTCCAACTTGGGCCTCATCAGTGCCTGCCTGGGTGTCGGCGCGCCCGAGGCCGTATGGGCGGCCATCTTCCTGATCCTGTTCCATACGGTGGCCAAGTCGCTGCTGTTCCTGTGCGTGGGCACCGCCGAGCATCATATCGGCAGCCGCAATATCGAGGACATGGATGGTATGTTCAGCCGCATGCCGCACCTGACGCGTCTGATGATGCTGGGCATCATGGGCATGTTTGTGGCGCCGTTTGGCATGCTCGTGTCCAAGTGGGGCGCCCTGGTGGCGTTTGCGCAGACCGGCAACGTGCTCATGATCATGGTGCTTGCCTTTGGCTCTGCCGCGACGTTCTTCTTCTGGGGCAAGTGGCTGGCCAAGCTTTCGGGCGTCGACCCCACGGCTCAAAACGTTGAGGTCAATGTCCATAAGACCGAATGGATGGCGCTCAACACCATCGCCGCGCTGCTGATTCTGTGCTGCGTGGCGTTCCCGGTTATCTCGAGCGGTCTGGTGTCGCCTTACCTCGCCATGGTGTTTGGTCGCGTGCCGTATGTTATTGGCAAGGACGCCATGTATCTGATGGTCGTTATCGTGGCTTTTATTGCCGTGGTGCTGCTGACGTCGTTCCGCGTGAGCAATAAGCCGCACGTCAACGTGTACCTTTCGGGCGTGGGAACCGACAAATATCGCCATTTCCGCGGCTCGATGGGACACGAGGTGAAGGCCGAAAAGCGCAATTGGTACTCGGAGGACGCCCTTGGCGAGAAGCGTATTGGCCCCGCGGGTAGCGTCGTGTGCTGCAGCATTATCTTGTTTGCGCTGCTGTGTTGCGCGTGGATTGGGCCCGAGAGACTTGCCATGAGCGCGCCCTCGGTGCTGCGTGGCAAGTATTTCGAGGGTTCGGGCGTCGTGGGCATTTTTATTGGTACCGTGGCGTTTGCCCTGCTGGCGCCGCTTGTGGGCGGCCTGATCGACGGCGTTGACCGCAAACTTTCGGCCCGTATGCAGGGCCGCGTGGGTCCGCGCCTGCTCCAGCCTTTCTACGACGTTGCCAAGCTGCTGCGCAAAGCCCCTGCCAGCGTAAACACCATGGACGATACCTACATGGCGTGCGCGCTCATCTTTACCGTGGTGGGCGGCGGCATCTTTGTGTCGGGTTCCAACACGCTGCTGTGCGCTTTTATGGTGACGCTCGCCGCGATCTTTGTGGTGTTGGCGTCCGCCTCGACGCAAAGCCCGTTTGCCCAGGTTGGCGCCGATCGTGAGTTACTGCAGGTTATGAGTTACGAGCCCGCCGTTTTGCTGATGAGCGTGGGCCTGTACCTTGCCACCGACAGCTTTGATTCCATCGCCGTGACGGGGCAGTCGGCCCCCATCATCGTGTACAGCGCGCCCATTTTCCTCGCGTTGCTCGCGGTGCTTACCATCAAGCTGCGCAAGTCGCCGTTTGACCTTTCGTACTCGCATCACGCGCATCAGGAGATTGTCCAGGGCGTCGCCACCGAGATGAGCGGCGGCACGCTGGCCAAGATGACCCTTATGCACTGGTGCGAGACCGTGCTGTTTTTGATGTGGGTGGGCATGTTCTTTGTTTGGGACAACCCCGTGAGCTGGGTCGTAGCCCTGGTCGTGATGGCCGCGACGTATTTTGTCGAGGTCCTGATCGACAACACCTTCGCACGCAGCACCTGGCGCAGCTGCTTTAGGCTCGGATGGGGCGTGGCGCTGGTGTTTGGCCTGCTCAACCTTATGCCCATCCTCGTCGACGTGTTTATTTAGGAGGCGGCATCCATGGATCATAAAATGTCGCGCTCGCCGTGGGTTATTCATTACGACGGCTCGAGCTGCAACGGATGCGATATCGAGGTGCTGGCCTCGCTCACGCCGCTGTTCGATGCGGAGCGCTTTGGCGTGGTCAACACCGGCAACCCCAAGCATGCGGATATCTTTTTGGTGACGGGGTCGGTCAATGCGCAGAACCTGCCCGTCGTGCGACAGATCTACAACCAGATGCTCGAGCCCAAGTGCGTGGTGGCGTGCGGCATCTGCGCGTGTTCGGGCGGCGTGTTCCGCGATGCCTACAACGTGATTGGCGGCGTGGACCGCGCGATTCCCGTGGACGTGTACGCGCCCGGGTGCGCCATTCGCCCCGAGACGGTGATCGATGCCATCGTGGAGGCGTGCGGCATCCTGGACCAGAAGGAGGCCGTGATGCGCGCCGGCGGCGACCCGCTCACCGTGGGCGGTGCCGCTACTTGGGACGGTGGCGTTGAGCTGGGCGAGGACGGGTTTGTGGCTGCTGCGGAGGCCGGCGACGCGACCGCCGCTGCAAAGGAGGCCGAGTAATGCAAAAGGCAATCTACACCACCGTCGGGATCGATGAACTGTTGCCACATGTGCAGGCGCTCAAGGGCGTCGGCGCGC
>URYA01000171.1 GCA_900551975.1 uncultured Collinsella sp.
AGCCGTTGCGTCCGCTCCGGTGTCCATGACGAGCGTGTCGCCATCGCGCAGCTTGGTAACCGGCACGTTGGGGTTGATCTCGTTGCCCTGGTCGTCGCGCTTGACCTGTGTCTTGCCGACTACGGCTTCGTTGTCGTTTTGCGTCACGACGGTCATCTTCACGCGACGGGTTTGCTTGCCCTCGTCATCGGTTGCCATGTTGACGTAATAGTGTTCGCCGTCTTCGGTCATGAGCGCCATCGTCGGTACCATTACCACGTCGTCGAGCTGCTCGGGCACCACCGATACCTCGGCTGTCATGCCCGGCTTCAGGCGCGCGTCGGGAGCCTCGATGAGGATGTCGACGTTAAAGGTTGCGCTGCCGCCACCGGAGTTGGAGTCGGAGTTTGCCACCGAGGCGATGGCCGTGACCGTTCCCTGGCTCACGATATCGGGAAACGCGGGATACGTGACGTTGGCGCTCTGCCCAACGGCGATCTTGGCGATATCCTTTTCGCCCACCTGCACGGTTACCTTCATCTTGGACAGGTCGGCGATCTGCATGCACTGCTTGCCGCCGCTCGTATCGCTTTCGCCCATGATCATGCCGCCTGTTACCGTGGCGCCCACCTTGGCGTTGAGCTCCACGATGCTGCCCGAGCTCGGGGCCGTTACCGTACGGCTAGCGGCCTTGGCGTTCGCCTGGTCGAGGTTTGCCTGGGCCGAAGCGAGGCTGCGCTGCGCGGCCGATACGGCGTTCGTGTCCGCTGATGCCGCGGAGACACCAGCCGCTGCGGAAGCTCCATCGGCGTCCGTCGTTGGGGTGGCCTGCGCGGCAGCTGCGGCTTTCTGCGCGTTGGCGAGGTCTTCCTGGGCGGCTGCAACTGCACGCTGCGCCTCGGCAACGTTGCGATCGAGCTCGTCGTTTTTAATGGTCATAAGCACGTCGCCCTCGTTGACGGATTGGCCTGCCTGCACGTTGATCGAATCGACCGTGCCGTCGACAGAAGGGGAGACCACTGAGGATGAAATGGGTTTGAGCTGGCCTTTCGCCTCGACCGTTGTGGTAAACGTGCCCTCGGTCACCATGTCGGTCACAGGCCCGCTAGCGCCCTGTGGCTGCGCATTGATAACCAGGGTTGCGACAATGGAAATGAGCGCGATGGCACCTATGACGCCGGCGGCAATACCGCGTCGAATCAGCTTTTTGCGTCGACGTTCGGCACGTTTTGCCTTGAGCTTGGCATACGCCTCTTCATCGGAAATCTCGGCCGTATCGTTCGCGCGTCCGCTCTGCTTGTCGGCAAGTACGTTTGTAATCAGAGGAATCGTTTCGGTGGCACCTTCGGGCGTGCGCTCGGTATCATCTGGGCCCGGGGTGATCGTGGGGACATTCGGCATAGCGTCTCCTTTATAGAAAGAACCTCGATAATTATATGCGCCCACCGGTTGGGGCGGGCGCATAGGACGGTTTCTTTCGGAACTGTTAGATTGGTCGCTGCGGTTCCACGTTGTAGGAATGCGCGCGTTGCACTACGAGTGGACAACCACGCACAGGCCGACTTTGATGCAGTCGTGAAGTGCCTTGGCGTCTGCCAGACGCAGGTTAATGCAGCCGTGGCTGCCGCACCATTTGTACGACTCGGCGTTATCGAAGCTCTTGTCGTTTTGCCAGGTGGCATCGTGGAAGCCGATCATATTGCCCTCGAACGGCATCCAGTAGCTCACCGGGCTTTCGTATTTGGGCTTACCGGTCTCGGGGTCCTTGGCTCCGATCAGGGTGCTGCCGCCGTCGTTGCTGTTGATCTGCCACACGCCCTCGGGGGTGGCGTCTTCGCCCGGTTTGCCGGAAATAAAGTTGGCCTCCCAAACGATATTACCGTTCTCGTCATAGTAGCGCGCGTGCTGCTCGGACAGGTCGACGTCGATATACGCCTTCCAGTCGGGCTCTCCCTTTGCGGTAAAGGTGTCGGCCTTCTGGGAGTACTTGATCTCGATTTCGCCGGTCTGCTTGTTGTTAATGGCGTCCTCGACCTGCTTGGCGAGCGAGCTGCTGTCGATGGACCAACCAAAGTCGCCGCCTTCGACGGCGCACTGCTTGCCATCGGCGCGCGTCCACCAGCGAGTGGAGCCCACGGTATTAAAGCCGTTGGCGAGTTCGGCTGCCCAGCTGCTGATCTGCGACGTATCGAGCGTGGGGTTGGCCGGATCGGCAAAGCTGATCCACTGCAATACGGAGCTGCCATCAACCTTGCCGGCATCCTCGCCGTTAAGCTTGAGGGTCACGTTGACGCCCAGGAAGTTGTTGGCGGCATCGCATGCGGCCTGAATCTGATCATCGGTCAGCGTTCCATTGAGCGGCTCATAGGCATCGTTGCCGAGCTTGGAAAGATCTACGGTCTCGGCCAGCGAGGCAAGCTCGAGCTCGGCATATTTAATGACATGCTCGCGGTTGAGTTTTTCGTTGGAGCGCGCCTTCTCGACGGTAAACTTGCCGGCCTGCTCGTCATAGGAGCTATTGGCCTCGAACGTGCCCGAACGCCCCTCGTTAAACTCGTCGATGGCGGCGCCCAGATCCTTCTCAAACTTCTTTTGGTCAAAGGTATCGGAGAGCATGGACAGGTCGACGTCTTGATCAAGATCGACTTCGTTGGAGGTAGCGGTTGTTTTGGTCTTGCCGCTTAAGGATTCCACAAGGCGGACCGGCCACATAAAGGCTTCGTTGTGGTTGATGATTTCTTTTGCGGCAGCTTCACCGTCGACGATGGGTTCATCGGACTCGGGCTGATAGGTCCAGCTAAAGTCATCGCCTGTCACGGTGAGCTTATAGTGCTTCCATGCCGAATTGACCTTGGTAGCGGCAGACGAAGCGTTGGAGAACGAGACGTCGACGCCGGCAATGGTGGTGTTGGGGTAGGCTAGCTGCGAAAACGCTACGACGCCTACGATATAGACAATGACGATTAGACCCAGGACGACAAAGAGCGTCGTCTTTTTGCCCGACTTATTGTTGCCGGCGGACTTGCGCGCGGGGCCGCGATCGCCTCGGGCGTGCGTGGGGGGCTGCTTGGGCGTATTGCCGTTTGCCTGGCGCTGCTGTCGCTGTTGGTTTGGGCGTTGGGAAGCGTTTGCAGCACCACGCTGCTGACCGTGGCTCGGCGCGATAGGACGCGGCGACTGAACGCCGCCGGTGTGCCTGCTCGGCTGCTGCGGATCGGGAATCAGTTGAGTTCGATCGTTTTGCGACATCGTATGCATATCCTTCGAATTTCGCCTTATGGCTCATCGTGTTTTTACTGGGCTTGCATTATAGCGATTGCCCTGCTGTTTGTGGTACGGAAACGGTGGCATTCAAAAGAGGTGGGACATTTGTCCCACCTTTGAGTCATTCTTTGCCGTTATCCGCACACGCCGCATTTTGCACAGGCCGAAAGTGCGGCCGGAGCCTGCGCGATGCCGCCCTTTGCCGTCTCGCGCAGCGTGGCCGGCAACGCGTGACCCACCGAGAGCATGACATGTGCCATCTGGTCAAACGGCACCAAGCTCTTAATGCCGGCGAGGGCGAGTTGTGCCGAGCTAAAGGCCGCTGCCACGCCGATGGCGTTGCGGTTTTGGCAGGGCACCTCCACGAGGCCACCGACGGGGTCACAAACGAGGCCCAACAGGTTGCTCAGCGCGATGGAACTGGCATCGA
>URYA01000172.1 GCA_900551975.1 uncultured Collinsella sp.
CGGCAGACTCGTCGGCCATGGCGGCCTCGGCGTTATCGGCGGCGCTTGCCTCAAGCCGGTCTTCCTTCAGCTCAATCAGGGCATCAATGAGCCCCTTGTCAGCGGGCATCCATTCCACCGTGGCAAGCGAGGTGCGCGGAATCCAGCGGATATCGAGCTGGCGGTCATGCTTCTGGGGCTCGCCAGACTCTTTAGCCAGCGAGCAGTAGTAGCACTCCATGGAGAGATGGAAATCAGGGTAGTTGTACTCAACGGTGTAGAAATCGCGCAGGTTGGTGACTTTTACCTGCAGCTCCTCCATAAGCTCGCGGCGTACGGCGTCCTCGGGCGTCTCGCCGCGCATGAGCTTGCCGCCGGGGAATTCCCAAAGTCCCTGCATGTCGCCATAGCCGCGCTGCACGGCAAGCAGCTCATCAGATCCTTCCTTGCGAATGATCCCAGCGGCAACATGAACAGTCTTCAACAGGAGTCCTCTCAACATCAACACGTGGCAGGGTAGCTGCCCGTACCTTACACAACGGTAAGGCAAGCGTAAGCCATATCGATGGTAGCCGACTCGTCTTCTTGCGACTATAGATGCCGTAGACTAATTGCAAGAAAGGACTCGGTATGCAAACCACGCACATGGCGACCCCGGTACTGGAGGTCGCGCATCTCGAAAAGGTATATGGAGCGCTGGGCAACGTGACCCGCGCGCTCAACGATGTCAGCTTTACCGTCAACCGCGGCGAATTCGTGGGTATCATGGGCGCCTCGGGCTCGGGCAAGTCGACGTTGCTCAACTGCGTCTCGACCATCGATAGCGCCACGAGCGGCACGATCCGCGTCAACGGGCAGGACGTGACGCGCATGAAGCAGGCTAAGCTTTCGCAGTTCCGCCGCGAGGAGCTCGGCTTTATCTTCCAGGACTCCAACCTGCTCGATACGCTCACGGCACGCGAGAACATCGCCCTGCCGCTCACTATCGCCCGCACAAACTCGGCAGAGATTTCGACTCGCGTGCAGGATGTGGCAGCGCGCCTGTCCATCAGTCAGGTGCTCGACAAGTATCCCTACCAGATGTCCGGCGGTCAGCAGCAGCGCGTTGCCGCGGCTCGCGCGCTCGTCACCGACCCCACCATGATCATGGCCGACGAGCCCACCGGCGCCCTCGATTCCAAGAGCGTCCGTCTGCTGCTCGAGAGCCTGGAGGCCCTTAACCGCCGCCTGCGCGCCACCGTGCTCATGGTCACGCACGACAGCTTTGCTGCCAGCTACACGAGTCGCGTGCTGTTTATCCGCGACGGCAAGATCTTCACCGAGCTGCGCCGCGGCGACACCGACCGCCGAGAGTTCTTCGACCGCATTATGGAGGTCGTTGCCATGATGGGCGGTGAGGGCTCCGATGCTCTGTAAACTCGCTTGGGGTAACGTCCGCCGCGCCGGCCGCGACTACCTCGTCTACCTTTTGACGCTCACCCTGGGCGTCACGGTCTTCTATGCCTTTAACACCATCTCGATGCAGGTCGATATCGCCGGCATCGATGAAGAGGGCTTGGCGCAGGTTATGGGCAGCATACTCGGCGACCTGACGTACTTTTTGGCCGGTGTCATGGCCTTTTTGATGGTGTATGCCAATAACTTCATCATGAAACGCCGCAAGAAGGAGTTTGGCCTGTATCAGGTGCTCGGCATGGGGCGCGGACGCGTCGCCACGATCATGGCGCTCGAGACCGTGATAGTATCGGTCGTGGCCTTTGTCGCCGGCATTGTGCTGGGTGTGGGACTCTCCCAGCTCATGACGTTCTTTACGGCCTCGCTTTTTAAGACACAGATCGCCAATTTCCACTTCTTTTTCTCGGTGCATGCGTTCAATCTGACCCTTGCCTGCATGCTCGTAATGTTTGTGCTCACGCTACTGCTGAACCTTCGCGCCGTGCGTCGTACCAAACTCATCGAGCTTATGGGTGCCGAGCGTCGCAACGAGAGCATCAAGACACGCAACCCCTGGATCGCGATTGCCATCTTTGCCGTGGGCGTGGTGCTTGTGGGCGTGGCCTATTACCGTCTGCTACGTGATGGGTTCCCGCTAACCGCGACGGACAGCAAGCTGCAAGAGGCCATGAACCAGTTTGGTATTACGACCGCTATGGTTACCGTGGGCACCTTTGCCCTGTTCTGGGGACTCTCGGGCATGCTCATCAAGCTGCTACAGAGCCTGCGCAGCGTGTATTGGCGCGGCCTCAACATGTTTACCGTGCGCCAGCTTGCGGCCAAGGTCAACACGGTGTGCTTTTCGATGGGCGTCATCGCGATGCTCCTGTTTTTGGCCATCACCTCGGTGACGTGCGGTATGTCGATTGTCAACGTGATGAACGAAAACCTGGAGCGCTATAATCCGGCCGACATGTCGCAGACGTATGTCTATTACACGCCCGATACGCTCGACTTCTACAAAGAGTCTTTCAATCCGTCTGAGGCCGATCGCATGGTGTTGGCCGATACAACGGTCGATTTGTACCCTGCATGGCACGGCAAGGGCAAGTCGGCGGACAACAACGACGAGACCGGCAAGAAGGTCGATATCGCCGATGTTGCCGGTGAGCATGTGCAGATCGATTCGTATCTGAGTTACCCATTTGGCGGCTCGAATCCTTCGGTGACCCCAAGTGAGATGTGCAAGATCATGGGCGAAAAGCTTCCCAAGGCGTTCGGGGGTAGCAATGCCGATACGATGGGTCTGTTTGTGACGCCGGCAAGCCAGTACAACAAGCTGCGTCAGATGATGGGCGAGGAGCCAGTGCACATTGGCCGCGACCAGTACTTGCTCACGCGTGATATGGGCGGCGAGCTGGTCGACCTGTACACCAAGTATATGGCTGGCGGCCATGCCCTTACCTTGGGCGGGCATACGCTCAAGCCCGCAACCGATAAGTCGGACGAAGATGCGGCGGCCATCGCCAACTCGGCGATGGGCAGTAATCCGGGTACCGTCGTCGTTGCCGACGAGCTGTTGTCCCAACTTAATCTGCAGCCGTATTCCAGTAGCCTGCTCGTTAACTACAAACAGGGGATGGATACGACCGAGGCAGACGAGAGTATTAAATACACTGTGCTCGACAATCTGCTCGTTGACGGCAAGGAGCCGGGGTCGTGGGGAACCTTCATCACACGCTCCGAGATGTACACGCAAGCAGCGCAAATGAACGGTCTTATTAGCTACCCAGCCATCTACATCGGCTTTGTATTGGTCGTTGCATGCGCGGCGATTCTGTCGATCCAGCAACTCTCCAACGTGGCCGACGGCAGCCGCAGCTATCGTGTGCTGGCACAGATCGGCTGTGAGGACCGCCAGATTCGTCATTCGGTGATGGCGCAGCAAGCGGTATTCTTCCTGTTCCCGCTGGCAGTGGGCCTGGCGCACTCCTTTGTGGCACTTAAGGTGATCATTGAGCTGGTGAGCATTTTCGGAAATATGAGCATCGGTGGCACCGTGGGCCTTACCTGTGCAATCTTCCTGGCAGCATACGGTGGCTACTTCCTGGTGACCTACCTCATGAGCGCCGGCATGGTACAAGCTGCCATCGCTACCCGCTACAGCGAGTAACTCACCCAGTTTGGAATTATCGTAGGTTGAGCATAAGTCAGTGAAAACGCCCCTAAGCGAGCAAGGTGACGTGAAAGAG
>URYA01000173.1 GCA_900551975.1 uncultured Collinsella sp.
GCACTTCGGCGGCAGACAAACCTTGTTCTAAGAGGGACGCTGTCCCCCTCGGCGCATCGCAATGCGCCGTTACAATACTTCAACAAAGTCCAGCTTTGCCGGACTTTGTTCCCTATACTTCGGGACGCGTGTCCCGACCCACCTTTGCCGTGCAAAGGTGAGGGGGTTATCCGAAAAAGTTTCTATGGAACTTTTTCGGTATCTAAGGGGGACGGAGTCCCCCTTAGAAAAGCAGTTTTACTGCTTCACTTCTTCCATAACAAAGCACTCAATGATATCGCCTTCCTTGATATCATTGTAGTTCTCGATGCTCATGCCGCACTCATAAGAGGTTGCAACTTCCTTCACATCGTCCTTGAAGCGCTTGAGGGTATTCAGGTGGCCCTCGTGGAATACGATGCCGTCACGGACTACGCGAACCTCAGCGTTACGCTGAATCTTGCCGTCCTGTACATAGCAGCCTGCAACCGCGCCTGCGCCGGTGATCTTGAACACCTGACGAACCTCTGCGTGGCCGAGAACAACTTCCTTGAACTTCGGCTCGAGCATGCCCTTCATGGCCTGCTCCATCTCCTCGATGGCATCATAAATAACGCGGTACATACGCATATCAACGCCCTGCTGTGCAGCGGAGTCGGTAGCGGTGCGGTCCGGACGAACGTTAAAGCCAACAATGATCGCGCCGGAAGCGGCAGCCAGCATAACGTCGGACTCGTTGATGGCGCCAACAGCACCGTGGATAACGCGCACGCGAACCTCGTCGTTGGTCAGCTTCTCGAGAGAGGAACGAACCGCCTCGACAGAGCCCTGAACGTCTGCCTTGACGATGATATTCAGCTCCTTCATCTCGCCCTGCTGGATGGAATCGAACAGGTTATCGAGTGTTACCTTGTGGAACAGCTTGTTGCGCTCTTCCTTCTCCTTGTCCTTGCGCTGCTCAACCAGCTCACGAGCCATCTTCTCGTCGTCTACGGCGTCAAAGATGTCGCCTGCACCCGGAACCTCAGCCAGACCGATGATCTCGACCGGAACGGACGGGCCTGCGGACTCAATCTTCTTGCCGTCGTCGTTGGTCATTGCGCGAACGCGGCCGACAGAGGTACCCGCGATAACGGTATCGCCTGCATGCAGGGTGCCGTTCTGTACCAGAAGGGTTGCAACCGGACCGCGGCCCTTATCCAGCTTTGCCTCGATGACGGTACCGTGCGCCTTGCGGTTCGGGTTTGCCTTGAGGTCAGCCATTTCAGCGGTCAGCAGTACCATTTCGAGCAGGTTGTCAATGCCCTGACCGAACTTTGCGGAGATGTTGCAGACGATGGTCTGACCGCCCCATTCCTCCGGTACCAGCTCGTACTCGGTGAGCTGCTGGAGCACACGATCCGGGTTTGCACCCTGCTTGTCGATCTTATTTACGGCAACGATGATCGGCAGCGCCGTGGTGCAGTACAGGGCCACGGTAATGCGACCATACGCCGACACATCGCGCGTCGCAGGACAAATGCTCATAGAAATAAGAATGGGCACGGCACGAATAATCAGCAACGCCACGATAAAGCCCACGAGCAGACCCGGGCGCGACGCCACGGCCGTCAGGTCGATCTTTGCGCCCGATACGGTAAAGAACACCGGAATCAAAAAGCCGTAGGCCAGGCCGTCGAGCTTGGTCTCGAGCGTATGGTTGCCCTCGGGGATGATGTAGCGCAAGACAAAGCCGGCGGCAAAAGAACCCAACACGATGTCGAGATCAAAGACGGCCGAGAACGCCACGAGCGTGACCAGGATGAGCACCGTCAGGCGCACGAAGGTCTGCGACGTGGTATCGGCGCGCTCCTCGACAAACGCAAAGAAGCGGCTGCCGACGCGCTTGGAGCGACTTGGGACCACGGCCAGCGACACGCAAACCACCGCAAACAAGCCAAGGATTACGAGCGTTTGGATGCCAGTGCGGGCAGACAGCAGCACCGACATAGCAAGCACGGGGCCGAGCTCGCCCCAGGTGCCATACGCGAGAATCGAGTCGCCCACACGCGTGCCAGTGAGCGAGCGCTCACGCATGATGGGCACGAGCGTGCCGAGCGCCGTCGAAGTGAGGGCAAGCGTCACGGCGATACCGTCGAAATGACTAACCGAGAACCACGGGGTAAAGCGCACGGCAAGCCAGGCGATACCAAACGTGACGACCCACGTCGCCAAGCCGTAGCGCCCCTCGACGCCCGTGATGCTCTTGGGGTCGATCTCAAAGCCGGCAAGCAGGAACAAAAAGGCCAGGCCCAGCTCGGACACAAGCGAGACCTCAGCATCTACATGGATGACGCCGAGCATATGGGGTCCCAGCACCGCGCCGAGCACGAGCAAAAAGACCGTCTCGGGAACGGGTTTTCCAGGAATCGCCGAGGCGATAAAAGGACTCGCAAAGGCCACGAGTGCGATGATGGCGAGCGAAACGAATGCCATGTGATGCCTTTCTCTTGATTGCGCATCACTGTAGCACCCTCGCCGTCCTCAACGCGCCACGAGCTGTCGTATCATAGTGAGGTTTACAAACATGTGGCTCAAGGCGACCGCGAGGCTTGCCCCGTAAACCGACCGCTGCCGCATACCGTACCGTACGCCCAACCGATCAGGAAGGCAGGAACCAATGGTCTCTCGTATCTACGTGGAGAAGAAACCCGGGTTCGACGTCGAGGCTCAGCAGCTCAAGGGCGAGCTGACCGAAATTCTCGGCATCAAGGGCATCGAGGCCCTGAGGATCATCAACCGCTACGACGTCGAGGGCATCGACGAGGAGCTTTTCCGCTCCTGTGTGCCGACCGTCTTTAGCGAGCCTCAGGTCGATGTTACCTACGACGAGCTCCCCGCAAGCGATGGCGCCGTCTTTGCCGTCGAATTCCTGCCTGGCCAGTTTGACCAGCGCGCCGACTCCGCCAGCGAGTGCGTGCAGCTCATCAGCCAGGGCGAGCGCCCCGCCGTGCGCTCCGCCAAGGTCTATATGATCTCGGGCGCTCTGGACGAAGCCGCCATCGAGGCCATCAAGCACTACGTGGTGAACCCCGTCGAGGCCCGCATCGCCTCGCTCGACCTGCCCGAGACGCTGTACATGGAGACCCCCGAGCCCCAGCCCGTCGAGGTGCTCGACGGCTTCCGCGAGCTCGACGAGGCCGGCCTTGCCGCCTTTATTTCCGAGCGCGGCCTTGCCATGGACGAGGCGGACATCGCCTTCTGCCAGCAGTACTTCCGCGATGAGGATCGCGACCCCACCATCACCGAGATCCGCGTGATCGACACCTACTGGTCCGACCACTGCCGCCACACCACCTTCGGCACCGTCCTGGACGACGTGACGATCGACGACGCCGTGGTGCAGCAAGCCTTCGACCGCTACATGGAGATGCGCCACGAGCTCGGTCGCGACGCCAAGCCCGTCTGCCTCATGGACATGGGCACCATCGGCGCCAAGTACCTTAAGAAGACCGGCGTCATGACCGATGTCGACGAGTCCGAGGAGATCAACGCCTGCACCGTCAAGGTGAAGGTCGATGTCGACGGCGAGGACCAGGACTGGCTATTCCTGTTTAAGAACGAGACCCACAACCACCCGACCGAGATCGAGCCCTTCGGCGGTGCCGCCACCTGCGTGGGCGGCGCCATC
>URYA01000174.1 GCA_900551975.1 uncultured Collinsella sp.
CGCGTGTATTTTTCAATCAAACACAATGAAAAGCCGCCCATTGCCCGCGTCTTTTGGTGCGCGACGCTCCTCATCCCGCTCGGCATGGTAGCTGCATGGATTACGAATCAATTGCTCGTAAATGAGGACAATTCCCTATGGGTCCTTTCTTATTCGGCGCTCGGTGCTACCGCCGTCATACTTCTTGTCGAGCCCTTGGTTTCGGGACTTATCGACCAAACCGATCTTGCGACGGGAACGGTTGCCTGTATTTGCCGTGACATCCTTGTCATCGCCGCTGTTTCAGCGCTCTCGTTCGTTTCGCTCGAAATTGCCTGTAACGAAACGTTCTATCGCATTCCCGCCAACTCATTCGGGTTTTCCGTCGGGCTGCTCGCGACGGTTCTGCTCTCCCTTTATTTGCTGGGACAGCGTCATGGAGGCGTCATGGCCCTCGTGCCCGTCGCCTGTTGCATCCTTGGCATTGCCGAGCACTTCGTCATAACGTTTAAAGGCGAAGCCATCCTGCCAAGCGATATCTTGGCCCTTGGCACCGCAATGGAAGTGAGCGAGGGATACGAGTTTACCTTTACCGCCGGAATCGTAACCTCTCTCGCCCTGCTGGAGATTTCCCTGGGGCTTCTTTCGCTTATCCGACCGCGAAAGCTCCGTACGCCCACCCATGTCTTCCCCGCAATCGCCGCTAACCTCTGCGCTTTTCTGCTAGTGACCGTTGTGGGGCTCTCAGGCTTTTCCAGCATCGACTTGGAGCAGGCGCTGGATTTTGGATTTGACCGTTGGCAGCCCATCACCACATATACGTCTCAGGGTTTTATCACTTCGTTCACCGAAATGGTCAACGAGTTGCCCATTGAGAAGCCCGAAGGCTATACGCCCGATGAGGCGCAGAGCATCGAGCAGGAGCTCGCCGCCGCCTACGACAGCACGTATGGCTCGAGCGAGCAGCGCGCGGCTGCCGTTGCCCAGTTCAATGAAATCAAGCCGACGATTGTTGCCGTCATGAACGAGAGTTTTAGCGACCTTTCGTGCTTTGAGCAGCTCCAGGCGGCCGGGTACACCGGCCCCGCATTCTACAACTCGCTTCCCGACACACTTGTTCGCGGCACCATGCTCGCTTCGGTCACCGGTGGCGGAACGGCAAACTCCGAATTCGAATTTTTGACCGGAGCGACAACGGCCTTTGTCGGATTAGGCAAGATCCCCTATCAGCTGTATCAGATGAATGGCGTCAACAGCCTGGCAAAGGACCTTAAAGAGCTTGGGTATACCGCTACCGCTATGCACCCGCAAAACCCCGTCAACTACCATCGAGATAAGATCTATCAGCAGCTGGGCTTTGGAGACTTTCTTTCAATCGGCGATTTCGAAGGTGCGCCCTGTTACCATGCCGGCGTATGCGACTACGCCACCTACGACAAGATACTCGACCTGCTTAGAACCGACGAAGCGCCGCAGTTCATCTTTGACGTCACGATGCAAAATCACGGCTACGACTATGGCACCGTTCCCGCCGAAGAGCTGACAAACTATTGGGTCGAGGGAGCCAGCGAGGGCGCCAATAGCGCGCTCAACACCTATCTCACCTGCATCAACGCATCCGACCGGGACCTCGAGTACTTTATCAACGAGCTCCGCAATATCGGCAGACCGGTTGTTCTTGTCTTTTTTGGCGACCATCAGCCGAGCGCCGCAACGACTCTCAACGACGAGCTGTACCCTCAGGAAGATACGGCAAGCCACGCTTTCCGTGTCTATCAGTCAACCTATTTCGTCTGGGCTAACTATGAAATCGCCGGCAATACCGAGCTCAACGTCTACGACACCGTCGGGGCAAACGAGATTGCAGCCATTACCCTTAATAAGATCGGCGCCCCGCTCACCGACTATCAAAAGGCCCTGCTTGCAACAAGGTCAGATGTGCCCACCATCAATGTCGCCGGCTATCTCGGTGCCGACGGGCTGCGCTACAACTTGGAATCTGAAGACAGCCCATACACCTCGACGATCGACAAGCTGCAGCGCATGCAATACCTCGAGTTCGCCAGCAAAGTTCAGTAAGCCCGCCCATTCGCTTGGGCCCATCGTATTGCAAGCACGCTCGGCCCAAATGCATCGCAAATGACTCCCGCTCGCAAACGAGGGTACAATGACGCTCGTGTCACATCACGGGGCTCCGGCCCCAACATATACAAAGGAGTCATACATGGGTTGCGAGCACGCACAGGCCGCCGGCGGACAAACGTCGCCGTCGCAATTTGAGGAGAACACGCTGTCCGAGGTCAAACGCGTCATCGCCGTGCTTTCCGGCAAGGGCGGTGTCGGCAAGTCGTTTGTCACCGGTGCCATCGCCACCGAGCTTGCCCGTCACGGCCACAAGGTCGGCGTCCTCGATGCCGACATCACCGGTCCCTCTATCCCCAAGATGTTCGGCATGAGCGGACGCCACGTCCATGCCCTTGGCAACCTCATGCTGCCCGAAATCTCCGAGCACGGCGTCAAGGTCATGAGCTCCAACCTTCTGCTCCAAAACGAGACCGACCCCGTCCTTTGGCGCGGTCCGGTCATCGCAGGCGCCATTAGGCAGTTCTGGAGCGAGACCTCGTGGGGCCCCATCGACTACCTGCTGGTCGACATGCCTCCGGGAACAGGCGACGTCGCGCTCACCGTCTTCCAGTCGCTGCCCGTCGACGGCATCGTCATCGTCACGAGCCCGCAGGACCTGGTCTCGATGATCGTCGCCAAGGCGGTCAACATGGCCGAGAAGATGAACGTCCCCATTCTGGGCATCGTCGAGAACATGAGCTATATCGTCTGCCCCGACTGCGGCAAGCACATCAACGTGTTCGGCGACAGCCATGTGGACGAGGTGGCCGCAAAGCATCACCTGCCCGTTCTGGCCAAATGCCCCATCGACCCGCAGCTGGCTGCGCTGTCCGACGCCGGCATGATCGAGACCTACGGCGGACAGTTCCTCGAGGGTGCCGCTGACGCCTGCGAGAAGCTGCTGAAGTAAGACTTTTCCTCCCTGCACTGCCTGTTCCGGGCCGGTGCAGGGATTTTTTGTTTCTTTACAAAAGCAGGTTTTATCGCAATTTTTTGATGTGTCCCGTCTTTTTCGTGAAGTGCATTCATCTTTTCCATTGTATTTTGAAAGATTTTCCGGTTTTTTGCGGGGCGGGCCATCTTGTAAATCGGCAGATAAAGCTTTATAATAGCAAAGTGGTCAGAGGCTTATCGCACCCGCCGTGGGAAACGGGAAAGCCGAAGCCTCCACACAATAGAGTTAAGGGAAAAGGAGTATATCATTATGCTGACGAATGAATATCTGAAGCGTGTCTACGAGGGCCTGGAAAAGCGCAATGCCAACGAGCCCGAATTCCTGCAGGCTGTCCGCGAGGTTCTGGAGAGCATCCAGCCCGTCGTGGAGAAGCATCCCGAGTACGAGAAGGCCGCCCTCATCGAGCGTCTGGTGGAGCCCGAGCGCATCATCAGCTTCCGTGTGCCCTGGGTCGATGATCAGGGCAAGGTCCAGGTGAACCGCGGCTACCGCGTGCAGTTCAACAGCGCCATCGGCCCCTACAAGGGCGGCCTGCGCTTCCATCCCT
>URYA01000175.1 GCA_900551975.1 uncultured Collinsella sp.
CCCGCCGCAACGCCTTCGCCCTGCTCAGTGAACTCGGCCTGCTCGAGCACCCAGGTGCCGCTCGGCTTTTGGACAGCCTCGACGAGCAAACGCGCAGCGTGACAGGCACCATGATCGAACGCGGCATCAACAGCCCGCGTACCAGCAGCATGGGGCGTCTCTTTGATGCCGCGGCAGCGATTCTGGGCATCTGCGGCAAGGCAACCTACGAGGGCGAACCCGCCATAGAACTCGAAGCCATCGCCTGGCGCGCGCTCGGCGGTAAGCCCGTTCGTCTCGACGGCAATCATACAGGCGTATTCACGTCTGCCGACGACTCCCCCATCTTGGACCCCCAACCGCTCATCGAAGCTCTTCTGAATGGAATCGAGGCAGGCGCGCCGGCCGACAGGCTCGCCCTCGGGTTTCACATCGCCATTACGCACGCTACGACCCACATCGCACGCGAAATCTGCGCGCGCGAAGGCATCGATACCGTCGCGCTCTCGGGCGGCGTGTTCATGAACCGACTTTTGCTTCAGCTCCTCACCCGCAAGCTTAAAGACGCAGGCCTTACGGTCTTGATTCCCCAAACCGTGCCCGTTAACGACGGCTGCATCGCCTACGGTCAGGCCGCCATCGCTCGCGCTCGCCTCGCGCAGACGGCGTTGCGATAGGCTGTTTTGCCAGCCTGCGCGCCGCCGTCTCACAGGTGTAACGCGTTTGCTCGTGACTCCCGCGAGCGCTACCATCAACTGATGGGTAATTAGGCGCCTATCCAGCGCAAAACGTATAAAAGGGGAACATTATGTGCCTTGCCGTTCCCGGTAAAGTGGTCAAACGCGACGACGACCTTAAGGCGACCGTCGACATGATGGGCATCGAGCGCCCCATTTCGCTGCGCCTCGTGCCGACGGCACAGGTAGGCGACTATATTCTCGTGCACGCCGGCTTTGGCATTCAGATTGTCGACGAGCAGGAGGCCCAAGAGACACTCGAGCTCGTCAATACCATGACCGAGCTGGCCGAAGAGGACCAGCTCGCCACCAACCCGGCCGAGGCATACTAGTGGCGGCGGCGCAGCCGGTTCGCTCCGGTATCGACTTTTCGGCATTTCGCGACCCCAAGCTGGCTCGCGAGCTCATCGATCGTATTCATGAGCTTGTCGGCAACCGCAACATCAACCTTATGGAAGTCTGTGGTACGCATACCGTGAGCATTGGCCGCTATGGCTTTCGCTCCATTATGCCGACGGGACTCAAACTGCTAAGCGGCCCGGGGTGCCCCGTTTGCGTCACCGCCAACCGCGACATCGATCACGCAATCGCGCTTTCCAACATGGACGGCGCTGTCATCACCACCTTTGGCGACATGATGCGCGTGCCAGGATCGTCCACCTCGCTTGCCGCGCAAAAGGCGGCGGGACGCGACATCCGCATCGTCTACTCTCCGCTCGACGCACTCGACATTGCTGAGCAAAATCCCGAACGCCCGGTTATCTTTATGGGCGTCGGCTTTGAGACCACAACGCCCACCATTGCCGCCGCCATCCTAGAGGCCGACGCGCGCGAGCTCCAGAACTTCTCGGTCTACTGTGCTCACAAGACCACGCCGCCGGCTCTGCGTGCGATCTCCAACGACCCCGAAACGACCATCGACGGCTTTATCCTGCCTGGTCACGTCGCTACCATCACGGGCCTGGCACCCTTTAGGTTTTTGGTCGATGAGTTCGAGACCCCCGGCGTAGTCACCGGGTTTGAGCCGGTCGATATCTTGCAGGGCATCTGCATGCTGGTCCAGATGGTTGTCGAGCACAGGCCCGCAATCGACAACGCCTACCGCCGTGGCGTCAATGCAGACGGCAATCCCGTAGCGCGCCAGCTGGTCGAGCAGGTGTTTGAGCCGTGCGACACCACGTGGCGCGGACTGGGACCGATTGCGGCTTCAGGTCTTTCCATCCGACCCGAATTCGTGCGCTTTGATGCCGGCGCCCGCTTTGACGTACCCATTGAACCGACGGTCGAGCCACGCGGCTGCCGCTGCGGCGACGTGCTGCGCGGAGCCATCACGCCGAGCGACTGTCCTCTGTTTGGCCGCGCTTGCACGCCCGAACACCCCGTCGGCCCCTGCATGGTGAGCTCCGAAGGCAGCTGCGCGGCGTACTTTAGATACCGCGACTAGCCCGGACGCTCCCGCGTACCGGCACCACCCACGATTGGAGTTTTCGATATG
Source organism: uncultured Collinsella sp. (assembly GCA_900551975.1). Lineage (GTDB taxonomy): Bacteria > Actinomycetota > Coriobacteriia > Coriobacteriales > Coriobacteriaceae > Collinsella. Next base: position 2,212 of record URYA01000175.1, read on the forward strand.
TCCCGTAATGCCACCGATAGCACTGTCCTGCTGGGCCACGGCTCCGGCGGCCAGATGATGAAGCGCATTATCGATGAGGTCTTTCTGGATGCCTTTGGGTCGCCCGAGCTGCTCGCGGGCAACGATGCCGGCGTCGCCGCGCTGCCCGCAAGCGGGCGAATCGCCATGTCGACCGACAGCTTTGTGGTAACGCCGCAGTTCTTCCCCGGCGGCAATATCGGCCGCCTCGCCGTATGTGGAACCGTCAACGACGTCGCGACCTCGGGCGCCAACGTGCGCTACCTCTCATGCGGCTTTATCCTCGAAGAGGGCTATCCCATGGACAAGCTGCGCCAGATTGTGCAAACCATGGCCGAAACAGCGCGCGAGGCGGGCGTGTCCATAATCACGGGCGACACCAAGGTGGTCGAGCGCGGCGGGGCCGACGGCGTCTACATCAATACCGCCGGCGTGGGCGAGGTTCCCGCGGGCGTGGCGCTCAGCGGTGCCAACTGCCAGCCCGGCGATGTCATTCTGGTATCGGGTACGCTGGGCGACCACGGCATCGCCATCATGAGCCAACGCGAGGGCCTGGCGTTTTCGAGCACGATAGAAAGCGACGCTGCGCCGCTCAACCACCTGATTGCCGACGTTTTGGCCGCAGCGCCCGGCACGCGTTGCTTTCGCGACCCCACGCGCGGTGGCCTAGCGTCCACACTCAACGAGTTTGCCCAGGCCAGCGGCGTTGCCATGGAGGTCGACGAGGATGCCGTGCCCGTGCGTCCTGATGTGCAGGCGGCTTGCGAGATGCTCGGCTACGATGTGCTGCAGGTGGCAAACGAGGGCAAGATGGTTGCCGTCGTGCCGGCCGAGCAAGCCGATGCCGCGCTAGCCGCCATGCGCGCCGCCCGCTACGGCGAGAATGCCGCCATCATCGGTCGCGTACTGCCGCTTGCCGAGGGCGCCCATCCCGCCGTGCGCGTGCGCACCGGCTGGGGCTCGACCCGCATCCTCGACATGCTCGTGGGAGAGCAGCTGCCGAGAATTTGCTAGGGCGGAACCGCACGGTCGGCGCGATGCGGCTTGATATCCCTGGAGATGTTCAGATTCCAAGCATGCCCAACGCGGAAGCCCAGTATTATGAGGTGCGTTTTAAACCCAATGACGGGAGCTTTCATGGCAGCAGCTTTTTCCCATGTGATCTTTGATCTGGACGGCACCATCCTCAACACGCTGGGCACGCAGTTCCACATCGGTTTCCTCACCGCCCAGATCGGGGAAAAGGTTCCCTACACCGTAGGCGGCCTGCCCTCCTTTATGAGCGGTCCCGCCATGGCCATTGCCATCGGCTACGCCTT
>URYA01000176.1 GCA_900551975.1 uncultured Collinsella sp.
TCTTTCCAAAGAGCATTTATGCTGCATCATCCGCAGCAAAAAGCCCCATCCGGGCGTGCGCCTTATCAGGCTATCGACTAAGCCCTTTGGAATGAATGATGGACTTATGTCTGTTCCACTTTATGCGGCATTTTGTCTATAGGGAAGATGCTGCTGTAATGCATGGGGCCCGGGGCGCGATGTTGCTGCGCTCCGGGCCCCGCTGCTTTGTAAAACCATGACGGTTTGACTGCCGTTGTTTTAGTCAAACAAACTCGGCATGTCGTTTTCCTTCATGAGGGCACCGGCTGAGGGGAGGCTCTGCGCGGTGAACTTTTCGGCCGAGACGCCGGCGCCAAGAATCTCCTCGGTCGTGCCGACGGTGGTGACCGAGCGGCCCTTCTTGGCCGTAAAGGCCTGGACGCCCTGCGTGTTGGTGGTCGTCTTGGTCTTGAGCAGCGACGTGTTGAAGTTCATCAAACGATAGTCGCTCGAGACCAGCGCGATGTCGCGGTCCTCCTTGAGCACCTGGGCATACAGCAGCTTGCTGCCACCGTAGATGGCGTTCTTGAGGCGCTTGCGGTTGGTCTTGGTGACGTATCCGGAAAGCGCGACGCGCACCACGCGGCCGTTCTCAAAGACGAACAGCACGTCGGCCTTGTAGTCCTCGGGGTCGATGACCCAGATGACGCTCTCGTCGGGTTCCATCTCAAGATCGGTCGGCAGGTACGAGCCCAGCTGGGCCGACTTGGTATCCTCAAACGCCGCAACCTTGCACTTGTACACCTGGCTCTTGTTGGTAAACACGAGCAACTCGTGGGTGTTGGAGGACGGGAACTCGATAAAGGGTTTGTCGCCGTCCTTGTACTTGAGCGTGGTCGCCTTCTTGAGCACGCGGTCCGTCATCTTCTTAAGGTAGCCATCGCGCGAGAGCATGATGGTGACCGGGTACTCCTCGACCTCGGGCTCCAAGCTTACCTCGATAACCTCATGGGGCTCGATTCTGCCCGTGCGGCGCGGCATCACGTACTTCTTGTTGACCGCGGCCAGCTCGTCGCTGATGACCTTCTTGATGTTCTCCTCGCTGGAGAGAATCTCCTCAAGCTCAGCGATCTCGCCCTCGAGCTTAGCGATGTCCTTGGTGCGGTTGAGGATGTACTCCTCGTTGATGTTGCGGAGCTTAAGCTCGGCAACAAACTCGGCCTGGGTCTCGTCGATGTCGAAACCCTTCATAAGGTTGGGCACGACCTCGGCCTCGAGCTTGGTGCCGCGAATGATGGCGATGGCTTTGTCGATGTCGAGCAAGATCGCCTCGAGGCCGTGCAGCAGGTGCAGGCGCTCGGACTTTTTGCCCAGGTCAAAGTTAATGCGGCGACGCGTGGACTCAATACGCCACTTGACCCACTCGTGCAGAATCTGGCGCACGCCCATAACACGGGGATAGCCGTCGACGAGTACGTTGAAGTTGCACGAGAACGAATCCTGCAGCGTGGTCGAGCGATAGAGCTTGGCCATGAGCTTGTCGGGGTCGACGCCGCGCTTAAGGTCGATAGCGATACGCAGACCCGAAAGGTCGGTCTCGTCGCGGATGTCAGCGATCTCCTTGACCTTGCCCTCCTTGGAGAGCTTGACGATGCGCTCGATGATGACATCAGTCTTGGTGGTGTAGGGAATCTCGTACACCTCGATGATGCGCTCTTCGGGAATCCAGCGCCAACGGGAGCGGATCTGGAAGCTGCCAAGGCCGGTCTCGATAATCTTTTCCATCTCCTCGCGGCGGTAGATGATCTCGCCGCCGGTCGAGAAGTCGGGCATGGGCATATATTCGAGCAGGTCGCAGTCGGGATCCTGCAGATAGTGCATGGTGGCGGTGCAGACCTCGTTGAGGTTGAAGCCGCAGATGTCGGACGCCATGGCGACGCCGATGCCTTTGTTGGCCGAGACGAGGATGTTGGGGAACGTGGTGGGCAGCAGGCGCGGCTCCTTCATGGCGCCGTCGTAGCTGTCAACGAAGTCGACCGGGTCCTTGTCGATGTCCTTGAAGATCTCGGCGCTGATGGGGGAGAGCTTGGCCTCGGTGTAACGTGAGGCGGCGTAGCTCAGGTCGCCCGAATAATACTTGCCAAAGTTGCCCTTCGACTCAACGAACGGCGCGAGCAGCGCCTCGTTGCCGGTGGCCAGGCGCACCATCGTCTCGTAGATCGCGGCATCGCCGTGCGGGTTGAGCTTCATGGTCTGACCCACGATGTTGGCGCTCTTTTGGCGCTCGCCCTTGAGCAGGCCCATCTTGTACATGGTATAGAGCAGCTTGCGGTGCGAGGGCTTAAAGCCGTCGATCTCGGGGAACGCACGCGAGACATTGACGCTCATGGCGTAGGGCATGTAGTTGACCTCGAGTGTCTGCGTGATCGGCTGGTCGGTGACCTCGGAGTGCAGGCCGATGACGTTCTCGGCGTTGACCTGCTTTTTCTTTGGCTGGGTTTTCGTCTTCTTCTTTGCCACGATTTCCTCTTGAACTTCTTATGGCCGTCGTTATCGATTTGCTGCTATTGCAGGTCTAGCTGGTCCAGATATTCCTTGCCGTGCTCGGAGATATGGCGCTTGCGGCCTGCCTCGTCGTTGCCCAGCAACAGGTTGAACATGGTTTCCATCTTGGTGACGTCCTCGGGTTCCACCTTGATCAGACGACGCGTCTCGGGGTTCATGGTGGTGAGCCACATCATGTCCGGATCGTTCTCACCAAGACCCTTGGAGCGGTTGATGGAGCACTTCTGGTCGCCGATTTCCTTAAGAATGCCGTTCTTCTCGAGCTCGGTGTAGGCAAAGTAGGTCTTCTCTTTGCAGTTGATCTCGTAGAGCGGAGACTCGGCGATATACACGTAGCCCTCGTCGATGAGCGTGGGCACCAGACGGTAGAGCATGGTGAGCACGAGCGTGCGGATGTGATAACCGTCGACGTCGGCGTCCGTACAGATGATGACCTTGTTCCAGTTGAGGTTGTCCAGGTCAAAGGCACCGAGGTTCTTGATGCGCTTGTCTTTGATTTCCACGCCGCAGCCCAGCACGCGCATGAGGTCCATGATGATGTCGGACTTAAAGATGCGCGGGTAGTCCTCCTTTAGGCAGTTGAGGATCTTGCCGCGGACGGGCATAACACCCTGGAACTCGGCATCGCGCGAGGTGCGAATGGCGCCTGCTGCCGAGTCGCCCTCTACGATGTAAATCTCGCGACGGCTCTTGTCCTTGGAGCGGCAGTCAATGAACTTCTGCACGCGGTTAGCCATGTCGGTCTTCTGCTGCAGGTTGGTCTTGATGCTCTGGCGCGTCTTCTCGGCATTCTCGCGCGAACGCTTGTTGATGAGCACCTGCTCCATGATCTTGTTGGCGGCGTCCTTGTTCTCGATCAAGTAGGTCGAGAGGCGCTCCTTAAAGAAGGCCGTCATGGCCTGCTGGATAAAGCGGTTGTTGATGGCCTTCTTGGTCTGGTTCTCGTAGGAGGTCTGGGTGGAGAAGTTGTTGGACACCAGCACAATGCAGTCCT
>URYA01000177.1 GCA_900551975.1 uncultured Collinsella sp.
AAGTGCGACGAGTTGTGATCGTTATCTCACACGGGCTTGTTGGAGCTTTGAAAGGGATCCCATCATGGGAGCAAATTAGGTGGTACCGCGGATCGCAGCTATTCATCCTAAGATTTTAGGAGAAAGCTGCGTTCTTTGTTATACGCTCCATAGCAAAGAGTGCTCTGCGCCAGTACCCTGCCCTTTGGGCAGTCGGCGGCTGATGCGCAAATTCATCCGGGAGGCGCTTCTGCCCATGTGCGGGGCCATGGTTTTTTCAAAAGATCTGTACCAAGGAAGAGCTGCTGCCCCTCTTCGGCCGGACGTATTTTGACTTTGAGACGCTGCGGAGGAAGGGCGGCCGTCGTCCACCCTTTACCAAGGTGAGCCTGCTGGACCGGGAGATCTTCGGGCAACACCATTCCGGCCGGAACTGGATGCTTCGGGAATTCCGGATGCCCAACCGGTCCTGGGAGGGCTGCGACGTGGACGATCCCTCCGCCCGGGTCCTCTCCAACTACGGTCAGAGCGGAATGTGAGAAAGCTCTCCGCATTCCTTTTTGATACAGAACGAATTTGAGACAGGAGGTTTTGTGTGATGTGTGAGACGAAGAAATTGCCGGAGCTGTTTGGGAGTCTGGTATTTAACGAAGGCACTATGAAGGAGCGTCTCTCCTCGGCGTCTTACAGCGCCTGGAAGAAGTGCGTGACGGAGGGGACGCCCCTGGCCCTCTCCACCGCCAATGAGATCGCTGAGGCCATGAAGCAGTGGGCCGTGGAAAAGGGCGCCACCCACTACACCCACTGGTTCCAGCCCATGACCGGCGTCACGGCGGAGAAGCACGACAGCTTCATTGCCCCTGCCGGCGGCGGCAAGATCCTCATGGAATTCTCCGGAAAAGAGCTGGTCCGGGGTGAGCCGGATGCCTCCTCCTTCCCCTCCGGCGGTCTGCGGGCCACCTTTGAGGCCCGGGGCTACACCGCCTGGGACCCCACTAGCCCCGCCTTTATCAAGGACGACGTCCTGTGCATCCCCACGGCTTTCTGCTCCTACACGGGCGAGGCCCTGGACAAGAAGACCCCGCTGCTGCGCTCCATGACCGCACTCTCGCGTGAGTCCAAGCGCGTTTTGGCGCTGTTTGGCAAGACCCCCAAGAAGGTTGTTCCTTCCGTGGGCGACGAGCAGGAGTACTTCCTGATCAAGAAGGACGCCTACCGCAAGCGTAAGGACCTGGTCATCACCGGCCGCACCCTCTTTGGTGCTGCTCCCTGCAAGGGCCAGGAGCTCGAGGAGCACTACTTTGGCGCTATCCGCCCCACCGTCTCGGCCTATATGAAGGATCTGGACGATGAGCTGTGGGCGCTTGGCATTCCCGCCAAGACCAAGCACAACGAGGTTGCTCCCTGCCAGCATGAGCTCGCCCCCGTCTATGGCGAGGTCAACGAGGCCATCGACCAGAATCTGGTCATGATGGAGAAGATGAAGCTCATCGCCTCCCGCCACGACTTGGTCTGCCTGCTGCACGAGAAGCCCTTCGAGGGCATCAACGGTTCGGGCAAGCACAACAACTGGTCGCTTGGCACCGAGTCCGAGAATCTGCTCGATCCGGGCGACACCCCGCTCGACAACCTGCAGTTCATCGTCTTCCTCACCGCGGTGATCGAGGCCGTCGATAACTATCAGGAGCTCCTGCGTGCCTCTGTTGCCTCGGCCGGCAACGACCATCGTCTGGGCGCCAACGAGGCTCCTCCGGCGATTATGTCCATCTTCCTGGGCGACCAGCTTACCGAGGTCGTCGAGAAGATCATCGATGGCAAGGCTTCCGTCCATGCCACGCGCGGCGTGCTCGACCTGGGCGCCGATACCCTGCCCAAGCTGATGCAGGACAACACCGACCGCAACCGCACCTCCCCGTTTGCCTTCACCGGCAATAAGTTCGAGTTCCGTGCCTGCGGCTCCGAGCAGAACGTCTCCGACTCCAACCTGGTGCTCGATGCCGCCGTGGCCAAGTCGCTCAAGTCCTTCGCCGACGCACTCGAGGGTACGCCCGAGGATGAGTTCCAGGACGCTGCGCTCGAGTACTGCAAGAAGGTCCTGACCGACCACCAGCGCATCCTCTTTTCCGGCGATGGCTACTCCGACGAGTGGCCCGTCGAGGCCGAGAAGCGCGGCCTTGCCAACAACAAGACCACGGCCGACGCCCTGCCCGCCTTTGTTTCCGATAAGGCCATCGCGCTCTTTGAGGAGACGGGTGTCCTGACCAAGGCCGAGGCCCAGTGCCGCTACGACTGCAAGCTCGAGAAGTACAACAAGCTCATGAACATCGAGGCTACCACGATGGTTCGCGAGGCGCGTCGTACCTATCGCCCGGTCATTACCGCCTATGCCACCAAGGTCGCTAAGGGCCTTGAGACTATTCGTGCCGCCGGTGCCGAGGCCGCCATGCAGTGCGAGCAGAACACGCTCAACAAGCTCTGCAACGGCATCACCACCATCAACGACTCCATCAAGGCGCTCGACGCCGTGCATCAGAAGGCCGAGGGCCTCGATGGTCAGGAGCAGGCCAACGTGTACGCGCACGAGGTCGTTCCCGCTATGGATGCGCTGCGTGCCGCCGTGGATGCCATGGAGGAGATTGTGGCCGCCGACTACTGGCCGGTCCCGACCTACGACGACATCCTGTTCTACGTGTAGAGCGTAACTGACATATCGTCACGGTATTGAGCCGGGGTCCGCATCATGCGGGCCCCGGTTTTGTTTGCGAAGGACGCTTTGAAGTCCGTTTTGCTGCCTATTTGCCTAGGAATAAAGGGCTATGGGCAAAAAACGTCAAATATGAGTACTGTCACAAGTCCTGTAACATTATTTATTTGCAAAATATGTAGTGTTACGCAACATATGTCCAAGTACTTAGCCGATAAACGTCTGCAATTTTTCCGCCGTAGGACGCCTGACGGCTAAATCGCCTTCTGAAGGCATGAAATCGCTGTAACTAAAATGGTAACAGTACTCATATTTGCCATTTTTTGACCACAGGACTTGCGATGATGCCGGGATCCGCACCCTGTCGGGTTCGAATCCCGGCATATCGGTAGCAAAAAGCCCGCTACCGAATTGGTAACGGGCTTCACATCTCAAATGGTGCCCCCAGCGGGATGTCCGCGTGCGGCTAGCGCCGCCCGCTTCCGCTGCGTCGCTCCGCTCCTTGCGTGCTGCGCTGGAAAACGCTTGCGCGTTTCCTCAGCTCCGCACCCTGCCGGGTTCGAATCCCGGCACATGGATAGCAAAAAGCCCGCCACCGCGAGGGCAACGGGCTTCTCGTTTCAAATGGTGCCCCCAGCGGGATTCGAACCCGCGATATCCACCTTGAAAGGGTGGCGTCCTTGGCCGCTAGACGATGGGGACAGCGGGAAAGAGTATAGCAGACTTTTTTAGCCGTTCACATATCGTTGGCAAACTGAAAAACCACCACACAGGAGCCCTTGATTGTCATTTTCATTGCAACAGCCTCAGGACTCAGCGCAACGCGTTGCG
>URYA01000178.1 GCA_900551975.1 uncultured Collinsella sp.
TCGCAGGCTCGCCCATCGCGCTCACGGCCCGCGAGTTCGACGTCCTCGCCCTGCTTATGACACATGCCGGCACCGTGCTCACGCGCGAGCGCATCGCGCACGAGGCGCTGGGCTACGAATACGTGGGCGACACCAACAACGTCGACGTGCATATCGCGCACCTGCGTGCCAAGATCGAAGACGCCGGTGGTACCCGCATCATCCAGACCGTGCGCGGGGTGGGCTATGTCTGCCGTGCGTAACGCCGAGGCCAAGCGCGTCACATCCATCGCCCGCGCCATCAACTGGAGCTATATGTGGCGCCGCTTGATGAGCTATGTCTGGCTCGATCTGTTGCTGTTGGTTATTGCGGCGGCGATCCTCGTCTATGGATACAACCAGACGCTGCCCGATGGCGCGTTTACCGCAGGATGGATCCCCGGCGCCACCGTTCACGGCATGTCGCTGACGCCCGCGCGCGGCTGGGACCCGGCAACGCTCACCTATACCGTCGAGCTTGCGCGTACCACCAAGACTTTCCCCCTCGCGCAGGACCTCGTCACGCTATGGCCTCTCTACCTTGTCGTTGTGGGTTGGCAGGTCATCAGCGTGCTCAACATGCTCGGCGGCGCGAGGCGCGTACGCCGCACCATGGCGCCTCTCAACGATCTGGCCTTGCGCGTGGACGAGCTCGGCCGCATGAAGCTCGCCGGCGGCAAGATGGAAACGCTGGAGCAGGCCATCGAGCGCGCAAGCGTCGACTCACCGAGCGTCACCACCGGCGACGCCGACCTTGCAAGCATCGAGGTCGCACTCAACCGCCTACTGCGCCAAATGCAAGAGGCCAAGCTGCAGCAGATGCGCTTTGTCAACGATGCAAGCCACGAGCTGCGCACGCCCATCGCGGTGATTCAGGGCTACGTGAACATGCTCGACCGCTGGGGCAAAGACGATCCGGACGTGCTGGCGGAGTCCATCGCCTCACTCAAAACCGAAAGCGAACACATGCAGGAGCTCGTGGAGCAGCTGCTGTTTTTGGCGCGCGGCGATGCCGGGCGCACGGTCCTGCGGCGTGCGAATACCAACCTGGCCGCACTGGTCGGCGAGGTATGCGAGGAATCGCAGATGATCGATGCCACGCACACGTATCGGCTGGCCTTTGACGCCGTGCTTGTCAGCGACCCGCACTGCGACGCGCCCGTCGACGTGGCACTCGTGAAGCAGGCTCTGCGCGTGATCGTGCAGAATGCCGCCAAGTACTCGGATGCGGGAACGACCGTCACATTTGGCATAACGCCCGATGCGGGCGCGGGCACGATCGGCATAAGTGTTGAGGACGAAGGCATCGGCATGAACCAGGAATCCGCAGCTCACGCGTTTGAACGGTTCTACCGAGCCGACAACGCACGCGATGCCGGCGCGCAGGGCTCGGGTCTGGGGCTTGCCATTGCCAAGTGGATCGTCGATAGCCATGGCGGCGTCATTGGCGTGACCTCAGTCGAGGGCGTCGGCAGCCGCTTTACGATTCGCCTGCCGCGCTAGAAAGCCCCTCGGCATAAATAAAGGGATAGGACCACACGGCCCTATCCCTTTTTGCTAGCTATGGCAGCTTGTGCGCTACTCGCGGCACAGGTGCACGGCGAAACCGGCGAACTCGCGCTTAAAGTACACGAGCTTGGTACCACCGTCGGGCAGCAGCGCGCGCGACTCCTCGTTGACCTCGAGCCCGCGCTCGGCAAACCACTTCTCAGCTGCATCGATGTCGTTAACGGCAAAGCCGATGTGGCCCTTGGTGCCACGACCGTTCTGCTTCATGACCTCGACCAGCGAATCGTTAAAGTACGAAACCGGGGTCTCGATAACGGGCAGGCCCATCATCGTCGAGAACAGCTCCGCGATCTCCAAGGCATCTGCCGGGTCAGTGGCGTTAATGCCCACATGGGCAACGCGCATGCCAAAGAGCTCGACCGGATTGGCGTTCTGCTCATTCATACAGGCAGCGCCTACTGAGCCATAACGTCGAGAACGGCCTTCTCGGCAGCGACGCGGTTCATGCCGGTCATGAAGGGCACGCCGCTCACGTACGGGCAGGTGAGGCCCTCGGGGGCAACGGTGGTGGCGATCAGCAGGTCGGCGCCCTCGTCGCAAGCGTCCTTGGCCTCGGAGATGGCGCACTGCACGATCTCATACTTGCCGGCATAACCGTTGGCGTCGAGCATGGTAGCGACCTTCTGGGCAACGAGCGTGGAAGTAGCAGCGCCAGCACCGCAAGCCAAAACGATCTTCTTCATAGGTAATGTCTCCCTTCATGGTTTACTTTAGGTAAGTGTACCGCAGCGAGCGATGGCACTCGGCCTCGATGAGCTTTTATGCCAGTTTGCTTGCGCGCTGCGTATAATACATCTAGTACGTGTTGTCATACCGCTCGCTTTATGAGCGACTAAGGACCCTAACATGCCCGATTCCCGCACCCTCTGGACCGCCGTCGTTATCATCTGCATCGCCGTGTCGGTGTTCTTTAGCGTCAAAAAACGCACCACGTTTAAGCGCCTGCAGCAGCTTATGGCTGCCAAGCAGTGGGACGAGTTCGATCGTTTGCTCGACGGCAAACTCACCAGCATGCTGTACCCGCGCTACAACCGCGACTACCTGCGCCTGAACTCCTATCTGCTGCGCGAGGACCATAAGCGCGCCGATGAGATGTTCGATTTGCTGCTGGGGCTCAATCTGCCCAAGATGCAGCGCGTCGACCTGGTGATCAAAGCCTTTAACTACTACGTTGGCCAGGAGGACCGCAAAAAGTCCAAGGAGCTTCTGCACGAGATCAAGGGCTTTGAGGGCGGTCAAGCCGAGGCGGTTGCACACGAGTGTCAGCTGATGTACGACACGATGATCCTCAAGCGCCACAACGACATTCCCGAGCTGGAGCGCATGCTCAAGGATGCCGGTGACGACAAGGTCAAGAGCTGCCGCCTGGAATACCTGCTGGCCCTGCAGTACAAGAACAAAGGCGACGAAGCCAAGTTCCAAGAGTTCCTGGAGAAGTCGGGCCAACACTCGATGGCCGTCAACGCGTAACGGACGGCTTGTGCTAGACTTCTAGTCTCACGGGGGCGTGGCGGAATTGGCATACGCAGGAGACTTAAAATCTCTCGCCGCAAGGATTGTGGGTTCGAGTCCCACCGCCCCTACCATATGGAGCTTTCGAGCCCGTGTCCCCAAGGGATGCGGGCTCACTTCTTTTAGATGCCGGTGGGACTCGAACCCGCGAGGGGGCGAGCGTCAAGCGGACGCGCAGCGTCCGCAGCGAGCCGGCGAGGGTGCCGGCAGGCGTCCGAAGCCGGTGCGGATTTGCGCAGCAAATACGCAGACGTCCCACCGCCCCGCGCTTCAGAAAGTCAGCTAATTTAGGACGGGCTACAAGACTGCTTCGGCCCCCCAGAAGTTGCGGTGGAATAGTTCCTGTTTGGGGGTGCGGACAGAAAGTTGGACCGCGGGGCGGTCCGGACTGGAGGTTCGCATG
>URYA01000179.1 GCA_900551975.1 uncultured Collinsella sp.
GGTCATGGGTACCGACGTTGAGAAGCCTGCCGCGAGCATCGCCGTGGTCGACAGCGGCGTCGAGGTCTTTGTGGTGCTCGAGGGCAAGGTTGACCTTTCGGCCGAGAAGACGCGCCTGGAGAAGGAGATTGCCGCGGCCCAGAAGGAGCTCGCCGGCTGCGAGAAGACGCTCGCCAACGAGGGCTTTGTGGCCAAGGCCGCGCCCGCGGTGGTCCAGAAGAAGAGGGACCGTGCAGCTGAGCTCAAGGAGATCCTGGCGGCGCTGACTGCTCAGGTTGCTGACTTCTCGTAGGCGTAACTGAGGGACGCGGTTTGGGGCATTGCTCGCTACTGCGAACAGTCCTGCTCGCACGAAGGCCACATTAAGTGGCCTTCGGCTCGTGCGGAACTTGTATCGAGCAAAGCCCCAAACCGCTCCCATAGCGGTTACGTGGTTGTTTGCAACTTGTTAGTTAGGGCCACTTGGTTGCGGCCTTGATTCTGCTGCAAAGCGGTGTTTGGCTAATATTTTGAATGGGAGGGGCTCGTTGTTGCTTACGGGCCTCTTTTTATGTTGAGGGGACTTTGGGTTATGGCTAAGCGTTCTGGGTCTTATGTCGTTCCTTTCTCGTTTGAGTTGCTTTCGTTTGATGAGGCTGTTGAGCTGGCTGCTGATACGGGGCGGATTTCTGGGGATGCTGGGCCTCTGCTTGAGACGGTTGTCGATATGCTCGATGAGCTGGGGCGTCCGGACGAGTACTTTGATTGCATTCAGGTTGCCGGTACTAATGGCAAGACTTCGACTACGCGTTTTTCGGCTGCTATCTTGCGTGGCGAGGGGCTCAAGACTGCGCTGTATACTTCGCCGCAGCTGGTGCGCTATCCCGAGCGCATGGAGGTTGATGGGTGCGTCGTGAGCGACGAGGCCTTTGCCCGTGGCGTTTCGGCAGCTGTCGAGGCAGGGCGTCGCGTGAATGCGCGCCGTGTGGCGGCGGGGGAGTGTGCCTATTCCATCACGCCGTTTGACCTGCTGACGGCTGCCGCTCTTGTAGTGTTTGCCGAGGCCGCGGTGGATGTTGCCGTGCTCGAGGTTGGCATGGGAGGGCGTTGGGACGCCACAAGCGCGACTGATCCCGTCGCCGTTGCCATTACGGGCATTGGGCTCGATCACACGCGCATTTTGGGCGACACACTCGAGGCCATTGCGGGGGAGAAGGCTGCGGTTATTAAGCCTGGGCGCTTGGTTGTTTTGGGCGAGGGGACGCACGAGGCGAGTGTTCAGCGCGTGATGGATGCCCGTTGTCGCGAGTGCGGCGTCGTGCCGCTCGTGGTGAACCATGCCACGACCAAGGTGCCGGAGCGCGTGGGCGATACGGTGGAGTTTAGTTGCACCACGCCGCGTGCGATCTATACGTCAAGCATGGTTAAGCCGGCCTACCAGCCGCAGAATGCTGCGTGCGCGATTATGCTGTGCGAGGGGTATTTGGGCCGCGAGCTCGACCACGATGCGTTGGATGCATCGCTTATGGGCTGCCCCACTCCGGGTCGTTTTGACGTGCTGGGGACCGATCCGTTCAAGCTGATCGATGCCTGCCATAACCCTCAGAGCTGCGAAAACTTTGTGAGCGCGCTGGACGAGATGGATCCGTGCGTCGAGAATCGCCCCACGCTGCTGTGCGCGGCGCTGGCTGACAAGGATGTGGCGGGTATCGTCGACGTGCTGATCCCGGCCTTCCCCCGTGTGGTCGTGACTCAGACCGATTCCGATCGCGCCCTGCCGGCAGAGGAGCTCGCCGCCCTCGTTGATGCCGATAAGCTCGCGGGCGTATACCCGAGCGTGTCCGAGGCCCTCGCTGCCTTCGATGCCGCAGGCGAGTCCTTCGTAGCAGCCGGCACCATCACCCTAGCCGGCGAAGTAGCCGGCCTGCTTCGCTAACCCATCCCCTCATCAGTTGCGGTGAAATACGGACTGTTTTACAAGCCAGAAGCCTCAAACGGTCCGTATATCACCGCAACTCAAAAGCAGCCAATTTGGGACGGGGCTTTTTTAGCTGTCTTGTGCCCCGAGTTGACTCGCTTGCCTCGAAATGGGCCTATCTACTACGTTTTGGCGACTACCCTCGACCAGACGGAAAATCGTGAAATCAAAACCGCAGGTAGACGGCTTGCTGGTTTTCAAAAAAGACCCGCATGGTCGACCCATGCGGGTTAAACGTAGTAGATGGCCCGTTTTCGTGGCACTGCGTTAACGGGATGTGACAAAGAGACTGTCCCTTTGTCACGTTGGCTAGTCTAGACGGACCGGATCGTGGGGGTAGGCGTTGAGAATCTCGACGCCGTTCTCGGTCACCAGGGCCAGGTCCTCAATGCGGACACCGGTACGGCCGGGGAGGTAGATGCCCGGCTCGATGGAGAAGGTCATGCCTGGCTCTACGACCTGCTCGTTGACCAGCGAGACGTCGCCCGGCTCGTGGTCCTGCAGACCAATCGAGTGGCCTAGGCGATGCGTAAAGTATTTGCCGTAGCCAGCGTCCTCAATCACGTCGCGTGCGGCGCGGTCCAGGTCACACATGCGCACGCCCGGTGCGATGAGCGCCTCGGCGGCCTCGTTGGCGCGGCGCACGATGTCGTAGATACGTGCGGTTTCCTCGTCCGGCTCGCCCCAAAAGAACGTGCGCGTCATGTCCGAGCAGTAGTTGCGGCGGCGCCCACCAATGTCGAACAGCACCACGTCGCCGCGCTTGAGCACGGTGTCGTCGGGTTCGTGGTGCGGGTCGCCGGCGTTGGCGCCAAAGCTAACGATGGGCGGAAAGCTAAAGCCCTCGCAGCCATGATTGCGGTACAGGCTGAGCATCTGGTCGGCAATTTCGCGCTCCGTCACACCCTCGTGAACGAGCTTGATGGCGTCGGCCATCACGGCGTCGTTAGCGGCCGAGGACGCGCGCATTAGCTCCGCTTCGTCCTTGTGGGTGCGTGCGGCGGTGACGGCAAAGTCGCCCAGGAAAAACTCGCTCGCGGCGTGACGATCCATGAGCGGCATCAAAAAGCCGGAGCGCATGACGGTGTCGATGCCGAGCGGTTTGGTCGGATTGACCTCGCGAGCGATGGCGTCGGCCACGACGTCGGTATCGGTGTGATAGGCAACGCGGGCATTGTCATACTCGGGCAGTTGATGCAGCGCGTTGACCAAGATCACGGGCTCGTTACCGCGTGCGAGCAGCACGCCGCAAAAACGCTCGAACATATCGGCATAAAAGCCGGTCAGATAGTAGATCGACCAGGGGTCATTCACAAGCAGCTGCGCGCCGGGGTGCTGAGCCTCGAGCGCATCGAGCACACGAGCCACACGCTGGTCATCGACATGTGCCATACATCGTCCTTTCGCTAGGTTGCCACCATGGTATCCCCAATGCCAGGGTAGTCAATTTGCGACGGGGCTATTTTAGCTGCGTAAAACTTGCGGAATGATTTTTCTGGGACGGGGATTAAATAAGGCTCTGTTAGACCAGGATTGACAT
>URYA01000180.1 GCA_900551975.1 uncultured Collinsella sp.
GCGAGCCGGGCATCTATGGCAGCGACAACTACGACCGCTTAGTGCAGATCTGCCAGGAAGCGGGCACCGCACAGGGCTTCGACGAGATCGAGGTCTTCCAGTCCAACCACGAGGGCAGCATCGTCGACAAGATCCAGGAGGCATACGGCAAGGTCGACGGCATCGTCATCAACCCGGCGGCTTACACGCACACCAGCGTGGCGATCCTCGATGCCCTCAAGGCCGTCGCCATCCCTGCCGTCGAGGTTCACATCAGCGCCGTCGAGACCCGCGAGGACTTCCGCCAGGTGAGCTATGCACGCCTAGCCTGCTTCGCCACCATCACCGGCGAGGGACTGCAGGGCTACGCTCACGCGCTGGAGCTGCTGAGGGAGCGTCTCGAAAAGTAAAATGCCAACCCCAACAAACAGCAGCGGCTTGCTCGCGCTCGGCTCCAGCAGCACACAAGATGAAAAAAGCCCAGACCACCTAGCGGTCCGGGCTTAATAAACGATGGTGCTCCATGGCGGATTTGAACCGTCGACCTTGGGATTAGAAGTCCCCTGCTCTATCCAACTGAGCTAATGGAGCAAATAACCGCACGCCCAAGCAAGCGCAAGCCTGTCAGGCGCAAGTAATTATAACCTAGTTGAACTGCTCGCGGTACGCCTTGCAGACCTCATCGACCGGGCCGTCCATGCGAAGGTCACCCTTCTCAATCCAAACGGCACGCTGGCAGATGCGCTCAACCTGCTCCATGGAGTGCGAAACGAACAGAACCGTCACGTCGCCGCTCTGGATAAAGTGCTGGATGCGGGCCTCGCACTTCTGCTGGAAGAACACATCACCGACGGATAACGTCTCGTCAACGATCAGAATATCGGGCTCGGTAATCGTCGCGATTGCAAAGGCGATACGCGCCACCATGCCCGAGGAGAAGTTCTTAAGCGGCATATCGACAAAGTTCTGAAGCTCAGCGAACTCAATAATGCCGTCAAAGTTGGCGTCGATGAACTCCTTGGTATAGCCGAGCAGGGCGCCGTTCAGATAGATGTTCTCGCGGGCGGTCAGCTCGGGGTCAAAGCCGGCACCAAGCTCAATCAGCGGCGCAATGTTACCGTGCACCTTAACGCTGCCCTCGCTAGGCTCAAGAACGCCAGCGATAATCTTGAGCATCGTAGACTTGCCGGAGCCATTGGTGCCGACCAGACCCACAACCTCGCCGCGATGAATATCAAACGAGACGTGCTTAAGCGCCCTAAACTCCTCAAAGAACAGCTCGTGCTTGGCAAGCTTAATGAAGTACTCCTTGAGGTTGGTCAGCGACTCGGACGCCATGTTAAAGATCATGGTGACGTCGTCGACCTCGACAGCCAGAGGCTGCTCGCTGTAATCAACAACAGATTCAGTCATCACAGCACTCCTTAGATGTAGAGGATAAATTTGCGCTCGGACTTATGGAACACGGTATAGCCAATAATAAGCGCAAGAACCGCCCAAGCGACGCACATACCAAACGTCATAAGCGAGGGCGTAGTCTGGAACAGGAAGATATCGCGCATAAACTGCAGGTAGTTGAACATGGGGTTCGCATACATCAAGATACGCACGAGATGCGGCATTTGCGCAATATAGTCAGTCGTCCAGAAGATGGGCGTAATGTAAGTCCACGCCGTAATGACGACGCTCCACAGATGCATAACATCGCGGAAGAAGACCGTAAGGGCAGAGAGCATCATGCCCAGGCCCATGCAGAAGCACATAAGCAGCAGCAGGCAAACCGGCAACAGAATCAGGTGCCAAGAAGGCATAACGCGGAACCACAGCATGACGATGGCGACGGCGACCAGCGAGAAGGCAAAGTTGACCAGCGAGAAGAGCACCTTCTGCACCGGGAAAACCCAGCGGTGCACCTTAACCTTCTTGAGCAGAGGGGCAGCGCCCACGATCGACGTCAGGGCCTGGTTAGTAGACTCAGACATGACGGCAAAGGTAATGTTACCCACGATCAAGTACAGTGGGTACATCTCGGGCGTCATTGAGCCATTGCGGCCCTGGCCAAAAATCGTCGAGAACACGATGGCCATGACGATCATCATCAGCAGCGGGTTGAGCACCGACCATGCGACGCCCAGAACGCTACGGCGATACTTGATCTTAAAATCCTTGGTAACCAGCTGACGAAGGATAAACGCGTCCTTCTCAAATTCATTCTTAGCAAACGTCGCAGGCAGACTGCGAGTTTCTTGTTGCTTTGTCTGATCCGACACGGATGCAACTCCTTTACTCGTAATCGTTGACATACGAACAGTATAGACCCGACGGCCATGCAAACGATTCGCGCAACAAAACTGGAGAACTAACCCACATCTTAGGATGCCAGGCCCAAACGGCTATACTTTCTAGGATTGAATGTATAAGGAGCATTAAGTGAATTCTGAATCCATCGCCGTCATCATCCCTTGCTACAACGAAGCGCTCACGATCGGCAAAGTCATCGACGACTTTCACCGCGAGCTTCCGCAGGCGACGGTCTATGTCTATGACAACAACTCGTCAGACGATACCTCACGCATTGCCACCGAGCACGGCGCCACAGTCCGCTTTGAGCCCCGTCAGGGAAAGGGCAACGTGTGCCGCCAGATGTTTCGCGATATCGACGCCGATTGCTACCTGATGGTCGACGGAGACGACACCTACCCCGCCGAGGCGGCCAAGGCCCTTTGCGAGCCCATCCTTAACGGCACGGCCGACATGACCGTAGGCGATCGCCTTTCCAACGGCACCTACGCCGAGGAGAACAAGCGTGCCTTCCACGGCTTTGGCAATAATCTGGTCCGCGCCATGATCAAGTGGATCTATGGCTACAGCTTCGATGACGTCATGACAGGCTACCGCGCCATGAGCCGCCCGTTCGTCAAAACCTTCCCTGTGCTTTCCGAGGGCTTCCAGATCGAAACCGAGCTCTCGATCCACGCCGTCGACCACCGCTGGCGCATCAAAGACGTGCCCATCGAGTACCGCGACCGTCCGGAAGGCTCCGAGTCCAAGCTCAATACCGTGAGCGACGGCATTAAAGTCGTTGCGATGATCGGCACGCTGTTCAAGGACTACCGCCCGCTGAAGTTCTTCAGCCTCGTCGCGCTTCTATTCGCGATTATCGGCCTGGTTTTGGGCATTCCTATCTTTGTTGAGTACTTTCAGACCGGCCTGGTCCCGCGTTTCCCCACTGCCATGCTTGCTGCATCGTTTATGTTCCTCTGTGGTCTGAGCCTTGCAACCGGATTCATCCTGGATTCTGTGGCAAAGGTCGAAAAAAAGCAGTGGGAGGTCAACGTGTACAGCAAATACGCCTACGATGACCAGCCCGGCAAGTCCGCCACCGAGACAAGCGAGAGGTAGATCTTCCGCAGAATACTATTGGCACCACTGCGCAGATAGCCACCAACAAGAAAAGCCACCGTTAACAAGCGGCGGCTTTTGCTCTCGAAAAGTTAATAGCGGCTAGAG
>URYA01000181.1 GCA_900551975.1 uncultured Collinsella sp.
CAACAAAATCAGCACAAACTGCGGGGCAGAAAGGATCTGCATACTGCCCCCTGCCTCCTCGACCTGAAGCCGGAGTGCGCCAAGCCCACCGCCCTCGATGATCTTCTGCTTTGGCGGAGCTCCGTTATTGCAGAATCGAACCTGCAGCATACTACCTTCCCGACAGATATAGACATAAAGACTGTCTGCCTTCGCATGCCTGACCGATGCTTCCGCCGAGACCGCCATGACGATCGCCATCCCGGTCGCCGTCCTGGGTCAGCTCCTCGGCATTGTCTTCCGTTCCATCATCGCCGCCCTCACCCATGTGGCCGATAGCGCGATCGATAACGGAAAGTTCAAGACCGCCTACCGTATGCACATCTGCGCCGGCTCCGGTCTGTACGCCATCATGTACTTCCTGCCGATCTTCCTCGCCGTCTTTGTTGGCACCGACCTGGTTCAGGCCATCGTCAACATGGTTCCCGAGTGGCTGTCCACTGGTCTTAACGTTTCGACCAAGATCATGACCGCCTACGGCTTGGCCCTGCTGCTCACCATGATGATCAAGAAGGGTATGACTCCGTTCCTGTTCATCGGTTTCCTGCTCGCCGCTTACCTCAACCTGTCCGTCATCGCGGTCGCTCTGATCGGTGTGTGCCTGGCTGTCGTCTTCATGGGCTTCAAGTTCAACGGTTCCCATGCAGCCGCCGGTGTCGATTCCGACTACGATCCGCTCGAAGACGACGAAGACTAAGGAGGAACACACTATGGCAACCGCAACCAAGGACGTGTCCCTGAACAAGAAGGTCAGCCAGTTCTTCTGGCGCTCCTGGGCCATCCAGGCCTCTTGGAACTACGAGCGTCAGATGAACATGGGCTTCCTCTACGGCATGGTTCCCACGCTCGATCGCCTCTATCCGGACGAGTCCGACCCCAAGCAGCTCGCTGCTAAGAAAGAGGCTTACCACCGTCACATGGCGTTCTACAACTGCACCCCGCAGACGAGCGCCTTTATCCTGGGCCTCACCGCCTCCATGGAGGAGGAGTACGCCAAGGATCCCGAGAACTTCGATCCCGATTCGATCAACGCGGTCAAGACCTCCCTCATGGGTCCGCTTTCCGGCATCGGTGACTCCTTCTTCCAGGGTACCATCCGCGTTATCGCCTTTGGCCTGGGCGTTCAGCTGGCTCAGCAGGGCTCCATCATGGGCCCGATCCTGGCCATGCTCATCTCCATCGTCCCCTCTGTGCTGATCACTTGGTTCGCAGCCAAGATGGGCTATCAGGGCGGCCACGAGTACCTGAGCAAGCTTCAGGGCGGCGACCTCATGGAGAAGCTCATGTATGTCTGCGGCATCGTGGGCCTTATGTCCGTGGGCGGCATGATCGCTACGCTGATCGGCGCCACCACCCCGCTGCAGTTCGCTGAGGGTACCGTTGTTATCCAGGACATCCTGGACGGCATGATGCCCCAGATGATCTCCCTCGGCCTCACCGGCCTTATGTACTGGCTCATCAAGAAGAACG
Source organism: uncultured Collinsella sp. (assembly GCA_900551975.1). Lineage (GTDB taxonomy): Bacteria > Actinomycetota > Coriobacteriia > Coriobacteriales > Coriobacteriaceae > Collinsella. The sequence continues at coordinate 1,510 of URYA01000181.1, forward strand.
TCAACACCGGTTGGCTTCTCGTGATCGCCATCGTGGGCGGCATCGCCCTCTCCGCGGCCGGCATTCTGGCCTAGTCGCGACCAAGCGCCTAACCGCTTTCCCCCGGGGGCCTGCCTGGCATCCCATACCCCAGGCAGGCTTCCATCCCCAAAATGCGACAATGGGACAGTCCCCTTGTCGCATCCTCAACGGACCGGCGACTCGGTCCAAACCACGGTAACCCTGCGAGCGCCCGGCAATGTGGCGCCGCAAAAATCGAAAGGAATGTGTCAGATGTACGAGATCGACCTTAACCTCCCTAAGCAGATCGTCGCTGACGTCCTGTCCAACCACGAGATCCACAGTGTCGCCTTCGTCGGCTGCGGTGCTTCCATGTCCGACCTGTACCCCGCCAAGTACTTCCTGGCCAACAACACGGACAAGCTGAACGTTCAGATCTTCACCGCTAACGAGTTCAACTACGACACGCCTTCCTGGGTCAACGAGCACACCTTCGTGATCACCAGCTCCCTCGGTGGCTCCACGCCCGAGACCGTTGAGGCTAACAAGACCGCCAAGAAGCACAACTGCCCGGTCGTCTCCCTCACCAACAAGGCTGGCTCCGCTCTGACCGTCGACGCCGACTACGTCATCGTTCACGGCTTCCACGCCAACTTCGCTGCCAAGTGCGAGAAGCCCGGCTATGCCATCGCTCTTGCTCTCGAGATCCTTCAGCAGACCGAGGGCTATGACAAGTACGACGACATGATCACCGGCCTCACCAACGTCTTCGATCTCTGCGAGAACGCTGCTCAGTCCTGCAAGAAGCTCGCCAAGAAGTTCGCTGAGGACTTCAAGGACGACAAGATGATTTACTTCATGGCCTCTGGTGCCTCCGAGAAGATGGCTTACTCTCACGCCGCCTTCCTGTTCACCGAGATGCAGTGGATCGACGCCGCCGCCTACAACACCGGCGAGTACTTCCACGGCCCGTTCGAGGTTTCCACCGAGGGTAAGCCCTACGTCTTCTTCATGTCCGATGGCGCTACCCGTCCGATGGACGCCCGCGCCCTCACCTTCCTTGAGCGCATGGGCGCCAAGGTCGCTCTGATCGACTCCAAGGACTACGGCCTTGCCCGCGAGCGTCGTCACCTACTTCAACCCGCTGCTGCACCTCGCCGTTATGCGCGAGTACGGCAACCAGATCGCCGAGGCCCGTCAGCACCCGCTGACCATGCGTCGCTACATGTGGAAGCTTTCCTACTAATCACAAGTAAGTAGACCTTACGGGTTGATTGAGAGGGGATGGGGTTTTCGCCCCGTCCCCTTTTTTGCTATCGAAAGGAGATACGTATGATCAAGGCAGTACTGTTTGACATGGACGGCGTGCTGGTCGATACCGAGTGGTTCTACAACCGTCGTCGCGTGGCGTTTATGGAGGAGAAGGGCTTTCACTTTGACGAGATCCCCGATCTTTCGGGGTCTAACGAGCCCGCCATTTGGAAGTCGCTGGTACCTGACGATGTTGAGCTGCGCGAGCGCCTGCGCGTGGAGTACAAGCAGGTCTACAGCCCAGACCATCCCGTTCCGTATGCCGAGCTGCTCAACGAGCAGACGGAGCCGGTGATGCGCAAGCTGCACGAGCGCGGCGTGAAGTGCGCCATCGCAAGCTCGTCCTATCGCGAGCTCATTGACGAGCTGGTGGGGATTGCCGGTATCGCCGACGTGCTGGACTACACCATCAGCGGTCACGAGTGCAGTGCGTTTAAGCCCGACCCCGAGATCTACCTGCGTGCCATGGAGGCGCTGGGGGTGGAGCCTGCCGAATGCCTGGTTATCGAGGACTCGCCTTTGGGCATCGAGGCCGGCAAGCGCTCCGGCGCCCGCGTCCTGGCGCTGCGTCCGCACGAGGGCGTCAACCTAGATCAGTCCGCCGCCGACGTTATCATCGACAATCTGACCGACATCCTACCTGCCATTTAGCAGC
>URYA01000182.1 GCA_900551975.1 uncultured Collinsella sp.
CGGCAGCAAGTTCCAGCACGTCCGAATCGGCCTCGGCGATACCGCGGGCGACGACCATACCGCTCGGGTCGCACACATCGAGCACATCGCCCTCGGCAAACTGGCCATCGACCTCGCGAATACCCACCGCAAGCAGGGAAGAGCCACGGCTGACCAGCGCCTTCGCAGCACCATCATCGACCGTCACCGAGCCATGCGCCTTGTCGCCCAGTGCGATCCACAGCTTGCGGGGTGCGATGTCCAGACGCTCCGCCGGCGGATCGAACAGCGTGCCCACGCTCTCGCCGCGGGCGAGGCGCACGAGCGCATCGGGCTCCTCGCCCGAGCAAATCACGCTCTGAATACCCGCCGTCATCAGGATGCGGCTCGCGCGAATCTTGGTGATCATGCCGCCCGTGCCCACCGATGTGGAAGAATCGCCCGCCGAGGCAATAATCTTGGCATCGATCTTATGCACGACAGGAACAAACTCGGCCGTGGGGTCCTCATGCGGATTGGCAGTATAGAGACCATCGATGTCCGAGAGCGTCACGCACAGATCGGCAGAAACCAGGCAGCTCACAAGCGCCGCCAGCGTGTCGTTGTCGCCAAACTTGATCTCGTCGACGGTGACGGTATCGTTCTCGTTGACGACCGGCACCACGCCCAGCTCCACCAGGCGCAGCAGGGCGTCGCGTGCATGCAGGTAGGACGTGCGGCGGGCCGTGTCGTGGCGCGTGAGCAGTACGAGCGAGGTGAGCAGGTCGCGCGCATGGAACTCCTCGTCGTAGGCCGACGAGATGATGCACTGACCAGCCGAGGCGCAGGCCTGCAGGCTCGGAAGGTCGCCGACCGGCTTGCGGTCGAAGCCCAACACGGGATAGCCACAGGCAATAGCGCCCGAGCTCACCACGACCAGACGCCAGCCGAGCTTGCGCAGCGCTGCGGCTTGATCGGCAAGTCCGCCGATAAAGGCGCGGTTGACCTTGCCATCGGCGCCCACCACCGTGGACGAACCGATCTTTACCACCATCGTTTTATAAGAAGTCGTCATACGTCAAACCAATCAACTGTTCAGCGAACGGCCGAGCTGGCGGCCAAGGAAGCGTGACTCGCCCCTACCGCCCAAGGAATCATTTTGCCCAGGGGAAAGCCGAGGCCGCGGCCATATTCTTGCGCACGAGCTCGTCGCGCACCTGAGCCAGGCCCTGCTCCATGCCCACCACATAGGTCTGCGGGTACAGGAAGCGCTTGAAAGCTGCGTCCAGATGATCGAGCGCCCAAGCACAGCGCTCGCGCGCGTCCTGGATGCTCTCACGCGGAGCCACCGCACTGCCATCGCGCACGATCGGCACCAGCAGCTCGCGATACTCAAGTTCGGACACGTCGGTCACCAGGGCGGCATCATTCACGGCCACGAGGGTATTGCCGCGCGCGGCGCCCTCCCCCGTCAGATGGTCCTCGTCGTAGATCATGTCGCAGACCGGGCCGCCAAAGCCGTCGTAATAACGGCGCACGCGTTGCACACCCGGGATCGTGCGCTTGTAGGGCTGCTCGGAGAGCTTGACCACCGGCGTCCACGGGTCTGTTTCGCTCGCACGGCGGGCGGAAAGCTTGTACACTCCGCCCAACGCCGGCTGGTCGTAGCAGGTCGCGAGCTTGGTGCCCACGCCAAAGCTATCGATGGGCGCGCCCTGGTCGAGCAGCGACTGAATCGTGTACTCATCCAGATCGTTGGAAACCGAGATCCCCACATAGGGCAGGCCCTCGGCATCAAAACGGCCGCGAACATACTTGGAAAGCTTGGCGAGGTCGCCGGAGTCGATGCGAATGGCCGACAGGCGCTCGCCCACCGCTTCCATCTCCTTGGCAACCGTAATGGCATGTTCGCAGCCCTCGCGCACGTCATAGGTGTCGATGAGCAGCGTACAGTTCTTGGGGCTCGACTTGGCAAAGGCGCGGAAGGCCTCGAGCTCGGAATCGAAGCTCATCACCCAGCTGTGCGCATGCGTGCCAAAGACGGGAATACCGTAGCGGCGGCCGGCGAGCACATTGGACGTAGAGGAGCAGCCGGCGACGTAGCTCGCGCGCGCGACGGCCAGGCCGCCATCGGGACCCTGGGCTCGGCGCAGGCCAAACTCCGCCACGGGGCGGCCGTCGGCGGCGAGCACCACGCGCGCCGTCTTGGTGGCAACAAGCGTCTGGAAGCCGACAATGTTAAGCAGCGCCGTCTCGAGCAGCTGGCACTCCAGCGCGGGGCCGGTGACGCGCACCATGGGCTCGCGCGGAAAGACGAGCTCGCCCTCGGGCACGGCGTCGATGTTTACATGCGCGCGAAAATCGCGCAGGTAGTCGAGGAATCCAGGCTTGAACATCGCGCCGCCGGCAGGGGCCTGGAGCGAGGCGAGGTAGTCGATGTCCTCGGGCGTAAAGCGCAGATTCTCGACCAGCTCGGGCAGCTCGGCGGTGCCGCACATGACGGCATACGCGCTGCCAAAGGGATGATCGCGGTAAAACGCCGTAAAACAACCCTGCTCATTGGCCTTGCCGCTCTCCCACAGGCCCTGGGCCATAGTGAGCTCGTACAGATCGGTGAGCATTGCAATGTCGGTGGGATGCGAGATGTCGGTCAAAGCCATGGGGCGACCTTTCGGATGTGTGGTACAGAATTTGAGGGTTGGACGAGAGCAGAGCATGCGGGCATAACGCCCGATGCAAATCGGTTAGAGCAGGCCCATGCTGGTCAGGATCGTGTAGCCCATAAAGATGACGAACGCGATGAGGGCAAGGGCAATAATGATTTTTTGAGCCGGCGCCATACCGGGAATCTCGCCCTCGGCCGCGGGCTCCTTGGAGGTAACCATGCGCTGGGCAAAGGTCATCTCGTCACGGCTCGGCTTGGGCTCGACGGACTTGGGACGAGCGGCCTTTTTAGGCTGAGGTTTGGGCGCGGCAGGCGCAGGCTTCGCAGCAGCGGACTTGGATGCGGGCGCGGGCTTGCGCTCGGATGCAGCGTTCGAGGCGACCTCCTCGGCCTTCGCACGCTCGGCACGCAGGGCAGCCAGCTCCTCACGCTCGCGACGGGCCTCTTCCCGAGCCTCGCGGCGGGCCTTCTCAGCGCGGAGCTCTTCCAACTCGGCGCGCTCCTCGTCGGACAATGGTTGGGACTCAAGCTCGGCCATGGTATAGCCCTTTCTTTTAAAAAAAGCCGCCGACACAATGTCAGCGGCTTATCAAATCCAAGGGTGGAGACGAAGGGAGTCGAACCCTCGGCCTCTGCCATGCGACGGCAGCGCTCTCCCAACTGAGCTACGTCCCCAGGACAAGTTGATATTTTACCTACGGCTCGCCAACTGTCAACGCCCAATAACCAGTCTTTTTGGAGCGCGGCTATTTTGACAACTTCTCGAACAGGCGATCCTCTCGATGATTATTTAAGGCTCTGTTAGACCAGGATTGACATACATGTGTCCCCACGGTGCCATATCGT
>URYA01000183.1 GCA_900551975.1 uncultured Collinsella sp.
CGCGAACGCCGCCGATACCGGCGTAGGCGTTGGACGAATCCACACCGCAGAGGGCGAAGAAGAAGCGGGCGAGCGCCAGGCTGTACATGATGGTGATGGCGTCACCAAAGACCGGGATGGGGCTTTGTGCCGTAAAGAGCGGCAGGCCCATCGCGAGCATAAAGGCGACGGCGAAGAACAGCGGCGGCATGATGCGCAGCGCAAAGCTCGCATCCTCGCTCTGGGACTCGGGGCGCGCAAAGAGCTTGGCCAGGTCGCGGTAGTCCTGCATGATGCTGGGGCCGCGACGGTTGTGCATCTTGGCGCGGATCATGCGGCCGAGACCGGAGAAGAACGGCGCGACGGCCATAACGACCACGCCCTGCAGAACGGCAAGTACGATGTTGTTCATGCTCTCCCCTCCTTAACCCATTTGCACGGCGAGCACGAGGAACACCACGAGTGCCGCGACGATGTAGCAGATATAGATGCTGTAGTTGCCGCCCTCGAGCTTAGTCGCGAGGTCGGCGAGCTTCTCGACACCCTTATGCGGGGCATCGACGAGAACCTTGTCGGGTACGGGCTCCACAGCCTCGGCCACACCGGTGAGCTTCTGGAAGAAGTGCGCGATGGACCAGCAGACGGCCGTGCAGCGGTCACGCAGCGTGTAGAGCGGCTGCATAAACCAGGACACCTCGGAGGCAAAGGTCGTGGCCACGACGGGCATATGCTCGTTGGGAGCATAGCCGCATGCCCACGGCTGGGACTTCTGCACCTTGCCGACGGTCTTGAGCTTGCGATAACCGCAGGCAAGGCCGACGAGCACCACGAGCGCAATGGCGATCGCGGGCGTGGAGGTGGCAGCGCCGGAGTACTGGTTCATGAGCTCCATGCCCTCGGCGGCAAACACGCCACCGTACGGATGCAGCACGGACGCGGCGGCATCGACCAGCACGGGCGCGATCACGGGAGCCCCAATGCCCAGCACGACGCAGATGGCCGCGAGCAGCCCCTGCGCAAACACCATGGGGGCGGGAACCTCCTTGGCATTGGCCGCGGCCTCGGAGCGGGGCGCGGAGGCAAAGGAGACGCCATAGGCCTTGACGAAGCACGTGACAGCCAGCGCGCCGGTAATGGCAAGCGCGACGGCAGCGAACACGGCCACGATCATGACGGCCTTGTCGCCCTGCATGGCGGCGTTAAACAGCGACTGGTAGGTAAACCACTCGGACACAAAGCCGTTGAAGGGCGGGATGGCCGAGATGGCAAGCGCGCCGACGAGGAAGCAGATGGCCGTTGCCGGCATACGACGGAACAGGCCGCCCATCTTCTCCATATTGCGCGTACCCGTGGAGTACAGCAGCGCACCGGCGCCCAGGAACAGCTCGCCCTTAAACATCGCGTGGTTAAACGTGTGGTAGAGGGCGGCCATCAAAGCCAGGACGGCGATGCCGACAGAGTTGAGCGCCATGGCGGCCATGGAGGCGCCGACGCCGAGCAGAATGATGCCGATGTTCTCGACGGAGTGATAGGCCAGCAGGCGCTTGATGTCATGCTCCTGCAGGGCGAAGGCCACGCCGAGGACCGACGAGATCGCACCGAAGACCATGACCATAAGGCCCCACCAGACCTGAACGCCCGAGGCGGAGAGCAGGTCGAGACCCACCTTGAGGATACCGAAGATACCGATCTTGATCATGCCGCCGGACATGAGGGCCGACACGTTGGACGGCGCCTCGGGATGCGCCTTGGGCAGCCAGCCGTGCAGCGGGATGATACCGGCCTTGGCGCCAAAGCCAAAGAAGGCGAGCACGAAGCACACGGATGCGACCGCGGGGCTAAACTGCGTGGCGCGGAAATCCGCAAAGGCAAACGAGCCGCCGGCGAAGTTGGTCATGGTGAGGAAGCTCGCCATGATGAGCACAAAGCCCACGTGCGCGATCACAAAGTAGAGCCAACCGCCATGGATGGAGTTCTCGTTCTCCTCGATCACGACCAGGAAGTACGAGGTCAGCGACATGAGCTCAAAGGCGACCAGGAACCAAAACACGTTGTCGGCGGTAATGACGAGCATCATGGACGCCACGAAGGTGTTAAAGAAGAATCCGGCGCGGCCCTTTTTGCCCGGGTACTCATCAAAGTAGTTGAGACCGTAGATCGAACCGGCAAACGCGAGCACCGAGATGAGCGCCACAAACAGGCCGGACAGCTGATTGAGCAGCAGCTGGAAATGGGCAAACGGGAAGAACACGATGGTGTCGACCGACGTGACATCGCCCAGCACGGCCTGGATACCGGCCACAAACGAAAGCACCGCGGCGACGGCACCGATTAGGCAGCCGGCGGTCTTGGCGGCGTTATCGGCCTTGATCAGCAGAACCGAGGCGAGCGCACCGATGCACGAGACGGCAAGCGATGCGATAAACAGCGTCATGCTATCCATTGTTTACGCTCCCTTCTGCTTTCTCGGAGAGGCCCTGGGCCACAGCGGTAACGTCGACGACTGGACCGTTTTCGATCGAGCGCAGGCGCTTGGCCTCGTCGAGCTCGCGATCGGCCGCGCCGCCCATGACGGTCAGCGCCTTGGTGGGGCACGCCGCCACACAATGCGGGCCGTCCGGATCGAAGGCGCACAGGTCGCACTTGACAGCGCAGGTGTACTGGCCGGGAGCCCACGTAAGCAGGCTGCTCAGGGACTTAGGATACGAAGGCGTCGGGTCGCACATGCCTGCGACACCGGCGATAGACGTGCCATCGGGATGGATGGCTCCGAAGGGGCACGCGATGGCGCACAGCCTGCACCCGATGCACTCCTGCTCCTTGACGTGGATGCGATCGCCATCGTGCTCGATGGCATTCACCGGGCAAACCTCGGCGCAGGGGGCACCCTCGCAATGGTGGCAGGCAAGGGCGGCCGAAATACCGCCGGTCTTCACGAGCGCCAGGCGCGGCGTATCCTGAAGACCCTGCATCCGGTGGGCGTCGGCACAGGCGGACTGGCATGTTCCGCAGCCGATGCACCTCTCCGGGTTGATGTCGATGAAGCGGTTCATCCCCACTTCCTTTCAAAATAACGGGCCGGGCTCCCGAACGTACGGGACGCCCGGCCCAAAAAGCCAACGAGAACGGGACTACACGATTTGGTTCACGTGCGTCTCGTCGTCGAACTTGGCGGCGCCGGGCTCAACATCCTGAGGAGCGGCGGCGTCCACCAGAGCCTGCTTGAGCTCGGTGTACTGACGCTCGACCTCGCCCTCTGCCCAGACCTGGTCGGCAATGGCATCGACCTGGCAGGCGGAGAACTTGTCCTCGGGCGTGTGTGAGACCGGGTCGACCTTGTGCATGGTCAGCTCGTTGCACTTGCCGATCCACCACTGGTAGGTCATGTAGACCGTGCCCTTGTTGATGCGATCGCTCACGTCGGCGCGGCTGTATACCTGGCCGCGGCGGCTGTGA
>URYA01000184.1 GCA_900551975.1 uncultured Collinsella sp.
CAGGGAAGAGGCCGTTCTCGATGCGGCCGCCCTGGGCCTTCGCGGCGCCGTCTCTCGATGCAGCGGGGTTGGAGACGCCGTTGCGGCGGGCGATGGCGCGGCGGATGCTATCGAGGGGCGTGATGCTCAAGGCGGTTCCTTTCTCTTACTGTGCTCTAGTATAGTCGCGGTGGTGTTTGCTCGTGTTTTTGAACGGATTGTTCAATATTTCGGCAGGCGGCAGAAAATTGTCGGTAAGCGTGCGGTATCCTGTTCAAGTTTTATGACACCCCCGATGCCGCCCTCGCGGTACCAAGGAGCTTTTACCCATGGACGTCGCCGCATTTTTGCTGGCTCTTGTGCCTATCATCTGGCTTGTCGTGATGCTGCTGTGCTTTAAATGGCCGGCCTGGAAAGCCGCCATTGGTTCGTTTGTTCTTTCGTGCGTGCTCGCCTTTGCGTGGTGGCATTTGCCGGTGGCGCAGATAGCCACGGCCTCGCTCGAGGGCTTTTTGATGGCGCTGTGGCCCATCGTGCTCGTAATTATTGCCGCGGTGTTCACGTATAACCTGTGCGTGCGCACGGGCGCCATGGACGTGATCGGCAGCATGATCACCTCCATCAGCAGCGACCGCCGTCTGCTGGCGCTGCTCGTGGCGTGGTGCTTCGGCGGCTTTATGGAGGGCATGGCTGGCTTTGGTACCGCTGTCGCCATTCCCGCCGGCATGCTCGCGGGCCTTGGTTTTGAGGCCGTGCCTGCCGTGCTGATCTGCCTGCTGGCCAACGGCGTGCCCACGCCCTACGGCTCCATCGGCATCCCCACGGTGTCCGTTGCCGACCTGGTGGGTCTGGATTCCCTGCACCTGGCGACCGTTCAGCTGGTGCAGCTCGCACCGTTCTTTGTGGTGATGCCGCTATTTATTGTGCTGGTTGCGGGCCGTGTTGCCGATGACCACGGCAATGTCGCGAATGTGGGCGAGCGCCCGCACGGTGTTGCCGGCGTGGCGTTGCTCTCCGGCGTGTCGTTTGTCGGCGCGGCTTTGGTTGTTGCCATGTTTGTGGGTCCCGAGCTGGCCGTGGTCGTAGGATCTATCGTTTCGCTCGCGCTGACCGCCGCGCTTGCCATGCGTGCCGAGAAGTCCGGCCACTTGGATGCGCGCTTCCACATGAATATCGAGGCGGGGAAGAAGCTCACCGTTAAGTCGGCGCTTTCGGCCTGGTCGTGCTTCATCCTGATCTTTGTGTTGCTGCTGGGCACGTCTAACCTGGTACCCGCCGTGCATGCTGCGCTCGCGCCGTTTGCGAGCCACGTGCAGGTGTATTGCGGTGAGAATCCCGGTACGCTTACGTTTTCGTGGATCAACACGCCAGGTGTCTGGATTTTCCTGGCGGCGTTTGTCGGTGGCGCCATTCAGGGTGCTTCGCCGCGCATGATGGGCGAGGTGCTGGCCGCGACCGTCAAGCAGATGATGCCGACGGTTATCACCATGCTTTCGGTGCTGGGCTGCGCCAAGGTGATGGGCTATGCGGGCATGATTTCTTCGATCAGTGCGTTTTGCATTGCGGTCGCCGGCGGTCTGTACCCGATTCTGGCTCCGTTGATCGGCGCGGTCGGTGCGTTCGTGACCGGTTCGGGCACGTCTTCGGGCATGCTGTTTGGTCCCATTCAGAGCCAGGCTGCCACCGCGCTGGGTGTGAGCGACTACTGGATGATCGCATTGAACGCCCTGGGCGTCGCCGCTGGTAAGATGATCTCGCCGCAGACCCTCGCCATTGGTCTTGCCGCCGTGCACGTGCGCGGTAAGGATGCCGAACTCCTGGGCGCGGTGCTGCCCTACGCTGCCGGCATGCTGGTCCTGATGAGCGCCATAGCCATGCTCGGTCAAGGCCTGCCGCTGTAGTCGGCACTTAGGGACGTTCCTTGAATGTTGCCTGTTCAAGAGTGTCCCCAATGACTAGTCGTTTAAAAACGTCCAATGACTAGGCCGCTTGCCTGCGATTTTTGACCGTTGGGCGGGCTTGCCACCCTTGCCGCAAAAACGTTTTTGCATATAGGGTACAACGGGCTTTACGTGAGTAAAGTGCGCGCCGCGTCCACGTGTCGCGTTTTTAAAGGAGGCCCCATGCCTGGTGTTACCCCTGCAGAAGTTTTGTCCGACTTTGGTATTACGCTCGTTGAAGATCCCGTCGAGAATCAGCCCCGCCTGCTGGTCGATCTACCCGCCGCGGAGCTCGTCGAGCACGCTATCCGCCGCGAAGAAGGCCGCATGGCATCCAACGGCGCGCTCGTGATTGAGACGGGGGAGCGCACCGGCCGTTCCCCCAATGACCGCTTTATCGTTGACACCCCCGATGTTCACGACAAGATTGCCTGGGGCGCCGTCAATCGCCCGCTGTCCGTCGAGAGCTATGAGGCCATCAAGGCCGGCATCGTCGACTATCTCAACGAGCGCGATGTGTTCGTCACCCGCGGCATGGCAGGCGCCGACCGCAACCACACGCGTCGACTGCTCGTTGCCTGCGAGCGTGCCAGCCAGGCCCTCTTTATCAAGCAGATGCTCGCCCGCCCGCTCGCCCGCGAAATCGCGCGCACCGGTGAGCCCGACTTCTGCGTGCTCGCAGCGCCCGGTTACCAGTGCGACCCCGCCATCAAGGGCCTCAATTCCAGCGCTGCCGTGGTCATCAACTTCCAAGAGCGTGTGATTCTGGTCGCCGGTACCGGCTACTCCGGCGAGATTAAAAAGTCGATCTTCAGCGTCATGAACTATCTGCTGCCCGTCGAGGACGACGTGCTGCCCATGCACTGCTCGGCCAGCATGGATCCCGTCACGCACGAGACCGCCGTGTTCTTTGGCCTGTCCGGCACCGGCAAGACCACGCTTTCGGCCAATCCCACACGCCTGCTGATCGGCGATGACGAGCACGGCTGGTCCGATATGGGCATCTTTAACGTCGAGGGCGGCTGCTATGCCAAGTGCGAGGGCTTGGATGCATTTCATGAGCCCGAGATCTTTAACGCCGTCCGCTTTGGCGCCATCTGTGAAAACGTGGTACTCGATGAGAATCGCAAGCCCAACTACGACGACGTCTCGATCACGCACAACACGCGCGTGGCCTATCCCGTCGAGCACATTCCCAACGCGTGGACCAAGGGCATGGGCACCACTCCGAGCGTCGTGCTGTTTTTGACCTGCGACGCCTTTGGCGTGCTGCCGCCCATCTCGCGCCTGACGGCCGACGCCGCCATGTATCACTTTGTGACGGGCTTTACGGCCAAGATCCCCGGCACCGAGGTCGGCGTCACCGAGCCCACGCCCACGTTCTCCTCGCTGTTTGGCGAGCCGTTTATGCCGCTCGACCCCATGGTTTACGCCAAGATGCTTGGCGAGCGCATTGCCGACGGCCGCACGCGCGTGTACCTGGTCAACACCGGCTGGGTT
>URYA01000185.1 GCA_900551975.1 uncultured Collinsella sp.
CGCACTTGCGGCACGCATCCGACACACGAATATTGCTACCTTCAATTTGGATAGCATTCACTGGGCACACATCAACACAACGCGTGCAGGTAGTAGGGTCTTTCGAAAGACAGCTCAAACAATTGGTGGAATTTGCACGCGGCTTCCATTTGTACTTTGAAGGATCCCAAGCCTTTTCTTGCTCTCCAGGATCCTGTGCCAGAGCACCTACAAGGTTACCCAGCGGATTGGAAACAGCCTTCCAATCTTTCTGAATGTCGATAAAATCATCGAGCATATCGCGCTTATCCGCCATGGATCCCCCTTATGATGCTCTTACATGCAGTTGTTTATTGTACCTTGCTGTGCACTCCTCATACCCGGCGAGCTACATATGCACGTGAAGTACGAAAACTGTCTTTTACAAAGCCAGAGCGAAACACCGTATAAAAGAAGGGCTCCGCTTAACGCGGAACCCTTCGAAGATGACCGTTTTCCTAATCGCGCTTGGATTAGTACATGCCGCCACCCTGGCCGCCCTGAGCAGCAGCCTGGGAGATAGCCTCCTCAATGGTGGTGTTCTTCGGCTCATCAGAAACGGTGGCCTCGGTGATGAGGATCAGGCTGGCGACAGAAGCAGCGTTCTGCAGGGTGACGCGGCTGACCTTGACGGGGTCGAGGACGCCCATCTCGATCATGTCGCCCCACTCGCCGTTGGCAGAGTTGAGACCCTGGCCGGCGGGCAGCTCGGCAACCTTGTCGACCACGACAGCGCCCTCAAAGCCAGCGTTCTTGGCGATGGTGGCGACCGGAGCAGTCAGAGCCTTCTTGACGATGTCGACGCCGATCTTCTCCTCGGGGTCGTCAAGCTCAACGGCGTCGAGCGCAGGCGCAGCGTCCATGAAGGCGACGCCGCCGCCAGCGACAATGCCCTCCTCGACAGCAGCGCGGGTAGCCTGAAGGGCATCCTCGACGCGATGCTTGATCTCCTTGAGCTCGGACTCGGTAGCAGCGCCGACCTTGATGACGGCAACGCCACCGGAGAGCTTGGCCAGGCGCTCCTGGAGCTTCTCACGGTCGAAGTCAGAGGTGGTGTTCTCCATCTCACCCTTGATCTGAGCGATACGAGCGTCGATGGCCTCCTTGGAGCCAGCGCCGCCGACGACGACGGTGTTGTCCTTGGAGATGGTAACGGACTTAGCGGTACCGAGCATATCGGCAGTGATGTCAGCGACCTTCACGCCCAGCTCGTCCAGAGCGGCCTGACCACCGGTGAGGACGGCGATGTCCTCGAGGATACGCTTGCGGCGATCGCCGTAGCCCGGAGCCTTGACGGCGCAGACGTTGAGGGCGCCACGGATCTTGTTGAGAACCAGGGTAGGCAGAGCCTCGCCGTCGATGTCCTCAGCGATGATGAGCAGGCCACGGCCAGCGCGCTGGACAGCCTCGAGAACGGGCATAATGTCCTGAACGCTGGAGATCTTCTGGTCGGTGATGAGGATGTACGGATCCTTCATCACGGCCTCCATGCGGTCGTTATCCGTGACGAAGTAAGCGGAGACATAGCCCTTGTCGAACTGCATGCCCTCGACGGTGTCGATGGTGATGTCGAACGTCTGGGAATCCTCGACGGTGATGACGCCGTCCTTGCCCACGACCTCCATGGCCTCGGCGATCTTCTCACCGACCTCGGGGTCACCGGCAGAGATGGTACCGACGGAAGCGATCTGCTCCTTGGTCTCGACCGGCTTGGCCTGCTTCTTCATCTCGGCGACGGCGGCGTTTACAGCCTTGTCGATGCCGCGACGGATGGCCAGCGGGTTGGCGCCAGCGGCGACGTTGCGCAGGCCGTCGTTGACGATGGCCTGGGCGAGCAGGGTTGCGGTGGTGGTGCCGTCACCCACGGTGTCGTTGGTCTTGGTGGCGACCTCCTTCACCAGCTGGGCGCCCATGTTCTCGATGTTGTCCTCGAGCTCAATCTCCTTGGCGACGGAAACGCCGTCGTTGGTGATGGTCGGAGCACCGAACGTGCGCTGCAGCGCAACGTAGCGACCCTTGGGGCCCATGGTGACGGTAACGGCATCGGCCAGAGTGTTGACGCCCTTGGCAAGCTTAGCGCGGGCATCGGTGTTGAACGTAATGTTCTTTGCCATGGTAGGTAATCCTCCAAAAGAAATGTGACTCGCGTCGCCGCTTCCGAGTCCTGTGCGGCGGGCGCGTTCAAAGACGAATCAGAGATTCTGACGAGACTAGGCCTCGACGACGGCGTAGATGTCGTCGGCGCGCATCAGCAGATACTTCTCGCCGTCGACCTTGACCTCGTTGCCACCGAACTTACCGTAGATGACAACGTCGCCAACCTTGACGTCCATGGGGATGCGCTCACCCTTGTCGTTGACCTTGCCGGCGCCAACGGCAACGATGGTGCCACGCTGCGGTTTCTCCTGAGCGTTGCTGGCGATATACAGACCAGAAGCGGTCTTCTGCTCGGCCTCGTCGGGCTTGACCAGAACACGATCTGCAAGCGGCTTCAAAGACGACATGCTTGTCTCCTCCTTTTTGGGCCGCGCGGTTATACCACGCGAATTAACCCTTTTTGTTTGCGTACGCGTTGAATGGTACCCACGAATGGCGGGTTATACAACACAGAGTCAAAAAATCTTATTTTTTGGCACTTAGATTTTCTGAATGCCGGAGGATAACTTAGCGATGCCTCCCGTGTGGCTCCGGAGGGGCGGGGCATAAGGTTTCCTGCTCGGGCAGTCCTGCTCGCACGAAGGCCACATTAAGTGGCCTTCGGCTCGTGCGGAACTCGCGATAAACCTTATGCCCCGCCCCTCCGGAGCCACACGGGAGGCAGGTTAACTAATTCGGTCCCGGCATTCAGAAAAGTCAGTGCAGCAAAATGGCGATGCGGATAGGAACGTGGGCATGGTTTTCGCTGCGCGCACGGGTCCCCTGGGGAGCGCCGTGCATTTTTGGGAGTATTCAGCAAGCCAGGACGGCTGCATACACGCCGGACACACCATATTGGTCCCAAGGACGCCTTCGACCGGCGATTTGAGTCGGCAGGCAAACCCCGTCAGGACAAAAAGGCATGCTTCGCGCCGCGCCGGACCCCAAAATGACGTCGACCTCCACAATGCCACCCGACTGCAGCGGCACCGGCAGAGCTCGCGGTGCTGAATACTCCGTTTTTTGCACGGCACGGGCGGGGGTACATCAGGATCAGGAAGGACATCCCAGCCTTTTTATGCAATCTGTAATGGGAAGTATGCAAAACACCAAGAGATAGCATTGCTGGTGTCCAAATTGAGCGCGGGGCAGCAGCACCTCCGCCCCGCACCCAAATCCAACAGAGCAGGGACGCTCATGGCAGATCCCCACCAAAACGCAAACGCGGCTCGAGCGCCATCCCAAAATAGGCTGCGCGAGCC
>URYA01000186.1 GCA_900551975.1 uncultured Collinsella sp.
GTAGCCAACGATGACGGCTTTATCGATCGCGAGTTTGAGCTGTGCAACACCGGTGGTCAGAATCGCGAGCTGAGCCCCAAGGGCATTGACAAGGGCGTGGGCGTGGCGCGAGCGCTGGAATACCTGGGTCGCACCGGCAACGCGCGCACCTTTGGCTTTGGCGATTCCGGCAACGACCTGGGCATGCTCGCCGCTGTCGAGACGGCCGTGGCCATGGGCAACGCCATGCCCGAGGTCAAGGCGCTCGCCGACTACGTGACCGACGATGTCGCACACGATGGCACCGTCACAGCGATGCAGCATTTCGGCCTCATCTAATGAATCCCGCGTTCTGACGTTTGCTCAAACTGTGACTCTCTGCTTTTACATGCTCAATCGATTTATCAATCCAAACACTGAGGTGTTTATACCGTTCGCCGAGAAGATAAAAAACCGCAGCTCACGCCTTGATAAACGTAGGTAAAGTGTTTAGCAGTTTAACGCCCATGTGCAAGCGAAAGGAATCAGGCAGATGGCAATCAAGGTGTTCGCTGACGGTGCAAACCTCGAGGGCATGCTCGACATGTACGAGAACGGCAACGTTCAGGGTTTCACGACCAACCCGTCCCTTATGAAGAAGGGCGGCGTGACGGACTACCGCGCGTTTGCCAAGGAGGTCCTGGCCCACATCACCGATGTGTCCATCTCGTTTGAGGTTTTTGCCGACGACGTCGAGACCATGGAGGTCGAGGCCCGCGAGATCGCTACCTGGGCCGAGAACGTCTACGTCAAGATTCCGTGCGTGACCACCAAGGGCGAGTCCACCGCCGAGCTGGTCCGCAAGCTTTCCGCCGACGGCATCAAGGTCAACGTCACCACCATCTTTACGCCTACGCAGGTCGATGAGATGGTCGAGGCCGTTGACGCCGAGACGCCGTCCATCATCTCGCTCTTTGCCGGCCGCATCGCCGACACCGGCGTCGACCCCATTCCGTTTATGACGGAGTCGGTCAAGAAGGCCGCCGCCAAGCCCAACTGTGAGGTCCTGTGGGCGTCCACGCGCGAGCTCATCAATATTTACCAGGCCGAGGCCTGCGGTTGCCAGATCATCACGGTGCCCAACAGCATCCTGGCCAAGCGCAAGAACATCGGCCGCGACCCGTACGAGGTCTCGCTCGACACCGTCCGCGGCTTTGCCAAGGATATCGCCGCTTTGGGCTTCCATATTCTGCCGTAACGCGAACACTGGCTACGCCGCGGGCTGCTCGCCCCGGCCTTTCCTTTCCCTATCGCTCACGCGCTTCGCGAGGGTCGCGCTAGGCAAAGGAAAGGCCGGAACTGCCGACACGAGCTTGCCAGCAAGTTGGCGCTTGGCTTCTATATCCTGCCGTGGGCAAAGGTACCCCCGCCTGCGCCGTGCAAAATTGAGAGTATTCAGCAAGGTAAAGGTCTTTATCAGTTAACCGAAGCATGGAACGGCCCCCGTTTTGGCTCTGACGACGCTAAAACGGGGGCTGTTTTTGCTTTTTCGCCTCTGAGGGGCATCCGGAACGGCGGAATTTGCAGAATACTCGCGATTTTACACGTCGCTGCAGGGGGTACCCCTGCTTTGGCGGTTTACTTCCCCTGCACCATGGTGAGGGAGATCTTCTTGCGGTCGCGATCGACCTTTTCAACCCACACCTTGACCGTGTCACCGACGCGCACCACGTCGCTCGGGTGCTTGACAAAGCGGTTGGCCAGTTTGGAGATGTGCACGAGGCCGTCCTGGTGCACGCCCACGTCGACGAAGGCACCAAAGTCCACAACGTTGCGCACCGTGCCCTTGAGCTCCATGCCGGGCTCCAGGTCGTCGATGGAAAGCGCTGAGCGGCTAAAGACCACCTCGGGCGCGTCGTCGCGCGGGTCGCGACCGGGCTTCTTGAGCTCGTTGACAATGTCGATGAGCGTGAGGGTGCCGCAGTCCAGGTCGCTTGCCAGCGCCGAGATGCTGCCCAGACGGCGCTCGATGTCGGGCACGCCGCCGCGGCTGAGCTCGCTTGATTTAACGCCGGCGCGCTCCAGGACGGCCGCGGCCACCTCGTAGCTCTCGGGGTGGACGCTTGTCGCGTCGAGCGAGTTCTTGCCGCCGCTGATGCGCAGGAAACCCGCGGCGTTGAGGTATGCCTTGGGTCCCAGCTTGGGGACTTTCTTGAGCTGGCGGCGATCGGTAAAGGCTCCGTTTTCCTCGCGGTAGGCCACGATGTTTTTGGCCACGCTCGGCGTGATGCCCGATACATATCCCAGCAGGCTCGCGCTTGCGGTGTTGACGTCGACGCCCACGCGGTTGACGACGTCCTCCACCACATGGCCCAACGTGCGCGAAAGCTCGGCCTGGTCAAGGTCGTGCTGGTACTGGCCCACGCCGATAGACTGGGGCGGAATCTTGACGAGCTCTGCCAGCGGGTCTTGCAGGCGGCGGCCCAGGCTCATGGCGCCACGCACGGTGACGTCCAAGTCGGGATACTCCTGGCTGGCGAGTTCGGAAGCCGAGTACACCGACGCGCCGGCTTCGTTAACGATGGTGTAGCGAAGGCTGGGCGCCTGCTCGGCAATGAACTCCGAGACGACTTCCTCGGTCTCGCGGCTGGCGGTGCCGTTGCCGATGACGATGGTGTTGACGCCGTCCTTCTTGACGAGGCGGGCGAGCTCGCGCTTGGTGCCGGCGACGTCGTGGCGCGGCTTGGTGGGGTAGACCACGCCGTGGTCGAGCAGCTTGCCGGTCTCGTCCATGACGGCGACCTTGCAGCCGGTGCGGTAGCCCGGATCGAGCGCGAGCACGCGGGCGCCGCGCACGGGGCGCGCCGAGAGCAAGCCCTCGAGATTCTTGGCAAAGACGTTGATGGCCTCGGTCTGGGCGCGAACGGTGAGCTTGGCGCGGGCCTCGCGCTCCAGCGAGGGGGCCATGAGGCGCTTGTAACCGTCGGCGATGGCGGCATCGAAGACGGGCGCGAAGACGCCCTGGCGTCGGGGCCAACGGCTTCTGAGGCGCGCTGTGGCGGCAGCGCCGTCGACGTTCACGCGCACGCGAAGCTTGCCCTCGCGCTCGCCGCGGTCGATAGCCAGCACGCGGTGGTTGGGTATACGGCGCAGCGGCTCGTCATAGCTGTAGTACGGCTCGTAGGGGGTCTTCTCGGTGGGGTCGGTGGCCTCGACGACGATGTCTGCGGTGTTTTGCGTAAAGGCACGCAGGTCGGCGACGTTCTCGGGGTCCTCGGCCACCGTCTCGGCCACGATGTCCGCCGCGCCGGCGAGCGCCTTTTCGGGCGTGTCGAAGCCGGCCTCCTCATTGACGTATGCTGCGGCGGCGTCGAGTGCACTGCCCTTGGCCGAGGCCTGCATGATGATCATGTTGGCGAGCGGCTCCAGGCCGGCTTCGCGGGCC
>URYA01000187.1 GCA_900551975.1 uncultured Collinsella sp.
TTGCGGTTATGATAATTATTGTGCAGGGAGTGGCGGCTTTTACTTCATCTCCGCTCATGCCTGCGTTTTGATAAAGCGTATTTAAAAGCTGGCCGAAGCAGCAAATTCCTCCGCCGAAAAGAAAAGCTTTAACGCAGTTGAGCACCACGGGCGAATTCGGGCTTGCCTTGTCTGCCATTTTGCCGTATTCGTCTTTGCTTATTGACATATATCTTCATCCTTTTTAAATTTACTGTTAATTATTGTTTAACATTTCGGAATAATTATTCAAATGGGGTTGACAAATTATATAATTATCTGTAATATCATAATATACAATTTGTAATGAGAGGTATTTGTTATGCATCTTATCGATGTGCGCAATGTTTATAAAATTTATAATCCCGGCGAAAATCAGGTAAATGCGCTTGACGGTGTTTCCATCACAATAGACGAGGGCGAATTTGTGGCGATTATCGGTCAATCCGGCTCGGGCAAATCAACGCTCATGAACATCCTAGGCTGCCTGGATAAGCCGACGGCGGGCGACTACTACCTGCAAGGGATCAACGTGGCCGAGCTTGACGATGACGAGCTCACCGAAGTTCGCGCCCTGAGCATTGGCTTTGTCTTTCAGAGCTTCAACCTGCTGCCGCGCCTGTCGGTTATCGAAAACGTCATGCTGCCGTTGGCCTACACTAATGTGCCCCGTAGCCAGCGTGAAATGCGCGCCGTGCACGCGCTGCAGGCCGTCACGCTGCCCATCGACCACTGGGACCACCGCATATCCGAGCTCTCGGGCGGCCAGATGCAACGTGTCGCTATCGCACGCGCCCTCGTCAACGATCCGCCCATCATCCTGGCCGATGAGCCGACGGGAAACCTGGACTCCGCGACTGGAGCGCTTGTGATGGAGACCTTCCATAGACTTCAGGAGCGCGGCAAAACCATCGTGCTTATCACACACGACCCCGGCATCGCCGCCGAGGCCGACCGTGCCGTGACCATCCGCGACGGTCGCATTCACGACGGCGCGTATATTCCACATGCACCGCAGACCCTGCGCAGCGCCGTAGATAGCCTGCCCATGATTTCCGCCTCCGCCAACCCGCCGAAAGGAGTGGTGGCATGAGCGCCCGCGATCTCATCCAGGAAGCCCTTCACTCGCTCGAGGCCAACAAGGGGCGCAGCCTGCTCACCATCCTGGGCATTGTCATCGGCATTGCCTCGGTTATCGCGATGACTTCGCTCATCGGCGGCATCCAAAACAGCCTGGTCAACAGTCTGGGCCTCAATGCGGCACGCATGGTGCAAATCTATTCGTCGCAAGAACTCACCGAGTCGGACATCGAGAAGCTTCAAAAACTGGTGCCGCAGATAGAGCAGATCGGCATTGTCGACAGCGCGTATACCGAGTACAAGACCGGCGATAAAAGCTATACCGTCATGGCACAGGGTGTCGATAGCGACATGCTCGACGCCGTGGGGGCCAGCAAGCTCGTTGCGGGGCGCACCTATTCCCAGGCCGAGTCCCAATCAGGCTCGCGCGTGGCGCTCATCAGCCGCGGCGGCGCCGATCAGCTTTACGGCAACGAACAGGATGCGCTGGGGAAAACCATCAAGGTGTCCAACGGCGAGGTGCAGATTGTAGGCGTGATTGATGGCGGCAGCGACTCCATGGGCTCGCTCACGCTGTATATGCCACGCGAAACCATCGCCGGGCTGTTTGGCGACGAGAATCCTTCATTCCCCAGTGTGACGGCACTTGCCGCCGAGGGCACGGACATGGATGAGCTTTGTAAGACCATCGAGTCCAAGGTGCGCGCGATGAAGGGCATCGCGGAGGAGGATGAGTACGACAGTGTATCAGCAACATCCATGAAAAGCGCCATCGATGCACTCAACTCCTTTATGGGCGCGTTCTCGCTCATCATGGGTGCTGTCGCCAGCATCTCGCTGCTTGTCGGCGGTATCGGCATTATGAATATGATGCTTACCAACGTAACGGAGCGCATTCGCGAGATCGGCATCCGCCGCGCTCTGGGCGCCAGTCGTCGCGATATCACCGCGCAGTTTTTGGCCGAGTCTTCGGCGCTGTGCGTCACCGGCGGACTGTTGGGTGTCCTGATAGGCTATCTGCTAGCCTGGGGCCTCGCGATGTTTGCCTCCGGATCAGGGATTCTTGGCGAGCTCGGAGCCAGCGGGCAAATCATACCGAGCTTTTCAATCGCCACGGTGCTGCTGGCCTTCGCCGTCTCCGTCGGCATCGGTGTAATCTTTGGCTTCTACCCCGCTCGCCGCGCAGCAAAGCTCGACCCCGTCGAGTGTCTACGCTACCAGTAAGCCACCACCAATAAGTTGCGGTGAATTAGGAACCGAATATGCTATCTAGCAGCAAAAACAGACACTATTTCACCGCAACTTATTTGGGAATGAAAAAGGCGGAGGCCCTGGAGAGGGACTCCGCCTTATATACAGGGGGCGATGGTATTCGCGTGTTGCGGGATTAGACCAGGCGGGCGTTGATCGTCTTGGCGATCTCGGCGGCGTCGGTGGAACCCTTGACGGTGGCACGGAAGTCCTCGTCCATGAGCGCCTCGGCGACCTTGGACAGGATCTTGAGGTGCGTAGTGCCGGCCTGGGCACCGGGGATGAGCAGGGCGATAGCCACGTTGACGGGAGCGCCGTCCATGGTATCCCAACCGGTCACGCCGGACTCGTCCTTGACGACGATGACGGCAGCCTCGGTAATGGCGTCGGACTTGGCATGCGGGATAGCGAAGCCCTCCATCATGCCCGTGGTGCCCTCGGCCTCGCGGGCCAGGAAGGCGTTCATCACGGCGTCGGCGTCGCTGGCGATACCGGCCTTGACAGCCTGGTTGGAAACGAAGCTCAGAGCCTCGTCGCGAGAAGCGAAGTCCTCGGCGACAAAGACATTCTCGACCTTCACGAAGTCGGCGGCCTCGGCCTTGGGGGCCTCGACGGCAGCGGCCTTGGGGGCCTCAACCGGCTTGGCTGCAGGAGCGGCCTTCTGGTTCTTCTCGAAGTCGTACTTCTTGAAGGCCACGAACAGGATGCCACCGACAACAGCGCCGATGAGGATCGCGAGGACCCAAAGCGGACCGTTCTCGACAACGGGCAGGACCAGGAAGCCACCGTGAGGCGCCGGATCGTGAACGTTGAACATAATGGTCAGGATCGAAGCGATAGAGGAACCGAGCATCATGATGGGCATGACGGGCCAGATGTTCTTGGTCATGAACGGAATGGCGCCCTCGGTGATGTGGGTGCAACCAAGGATGAGGTTGACGACACCGGCGTCGTGATCCTCCTGGCTGAAGTACTTCTTGCCGACAACGACGGCAAAGGTGGTGATCAGCGGCGGAACGATGCAGGCGGCGG
>URYA01000188.1 GCA_900551975.1 uncultured Collinsella sp.
AGATTGAGATTGTTCGGTCTGTCCCCTACGGTTTGTCTAAATCTGTAACAAGTAGAGACGATTTAGCCCGCTAGATGTTACAGATCGAGACAGAAGATTCTAGTCGCAGGCGATGTCGAGGTTTTGCCGACGAGGCCTACGTAACCGCCTTCGCTCAGCAATTCATTTGACTGAATAGGAAAGAAAGGAAAAAATAGGAAAAAAAGGAAAGGAGACTTATGACTGAAACCATCTTCTCCCCCTCATTTGGAAATCGCCCGTCCTATCTGGTGGGTCGCGGGAACGTGATTTCGACATTCATCTCCGGTCTTGAGCAGGAGCCGGGCAATCGAGACCGAGCCATGCTCATGCTCGGCCAGCGAGGCAGCGGCAAGACGGTTCTTCTGTGGGAACTTGCCGACCGCGCACGCAAGCTCGGTTTTGTTGTCGCCACACCCACCGTAGCCTCCGAAGATATGCTTGAGCGCATTGTTGAAAAAATCCAAGAAGCAGGCGAGCCTTATGTCAGCAAGCGTCATCTCCCCAAACTTTCTGGCGGTAGCTTGAGCGTCTTCGGCTTCTCAGCCGGTCTCGAGTTCACACGCGATGTGCAGGAGACCAAGAGTTTCCAGTTCAAACTCACGCAGCTGGCGCGCAAGCTGACCGAGCAGGGGCACGGCATCCTCATCCTTATCGATGAGCTCCAAGCTAATTCACCTGAGATTAGACAGCTCGTCACCGCCTATCAAGAGCTGGTCGGTGAGGGACTCAACGTCGCGCTTGTTATGGCAGGTCTCCCGGGAGCCGTCTGTGCAACGCTCAATGACCGCGTGCTGACATTTCTCAACCGCGCTCGCAAGGTCACGCTCGAACCGCTTTCAGTCGGAGATGTCGATGCCTATTATCAGCGGGCTTTCGAAGAGCTCGACCTTGATATTCCAGGCGATCTTCGCCTCCGTGCCGCTCGCGCAACCCAAGGCTCGCCCTATATGCTGCAGCTCATCGGCTATAACATCGGCAATCGCTGCAAGACAGGAGAACACGTAACGCCAGAGCAAGTCGACGGAGCTATCGAAGCGTCAAAAGCCGATTTCGAAAACGATGTTTGTGAAACGACGCTCGCCGCGCTATCGGACCAAGACGTCGCGTTTCTCGACGCAATGACTGATGACGAAGACGCCGTTTCGCGCATTTCCGATGTAGCGAAACGCATGTCAGTCACACCCGACTATGCGCAAAAGTATCGCCGGCGCCTCATCGACGCCGGCGTAATCGAACAGGCGCGCCGCGGTTACGTGCGTTTCGCCGTTCCATATATGGCTGACTATCTGCGCAGCCAACTCTAGGCAGCCACCACAAAGGGGACAGGCACCTTTGTGGCGGCTTGGGCCCGGTTTGTCTCGATCTGTAACAGGTAGAGACGATTTAGCCCGCTAGATGTTACAGATTGAGACGGAAGATTCTAGTCGCAGGCGATGTCGAGGTTTTTGCCGATGAGGCCTACGTAGCCGCCCTCGGCAGCTTTGGGGCTGTCAGCATGGCAGAGAACCCACTTGTCGGCCTTCCAGTAGCAGTAGCTGTCACCGGTGGCAGGCATGTCGGTTGCGGCCTCGGGGCGCGGGCCGTTGGTGCCCGCCGGCAGCGCCACCATCACCTGGAAGCCGCCGTCGTCGACCATGCACGGCGTGTAGTGAAGCGTGGTATTGTAAACCTCGACGACCTTGCCCGCCGGCACGCGGAACGCCTTGACCTGAGCGGTGTCGAGCTTGCCGCCCTCGATCTCCCAACGATGCGCCACGAGCAGGATAAAGTCGCGCGCGCCCAGGTTGAACTCGCTGGCACGGTGATACTCTAGGCAGTTGAGACGCGTGTTGTGGCCGTTGCACCAGCCGAGCTGGAAGGGACGGCCACCAAACATGAGAAAGCCCAGCTTATCGCCGTTCTTGACGCCCTCGAGCTCCGGCGCGCTCGCTACGTACTTGCTGCCCTCGGGGATGGGCGTGGAGGCAAGCGCCTCGAGCACGGGCGACGTAAGCTCGGACGGAACGTTTTCCCAAACGTTGCCATAGGACTTGAACTCGGGATCGTTGACAGAGTAGATGTGCATGTTCACTCCTGTTTGTAAATGTGACTATACGAACATTCTAGAACAAACATGAGCGATTTTGAACGCTCGTCCCGACCACTCAACAAAAAGGCGCCCCCGCATAAGCGAAGGCGCCCAATGCGCGCGTTTTGGGCGATAAAGCCCTTACGCCTGCTGATAGTGCAGGTGCTTCTCGTCGATATCGGCCAGGTCGCGGTCGAGGTAGCGGCGCGCGAGCCAGTTAGCCATGGGAAGGTTCTGGTCCAGGTAGTTGCCGCACTCCTCGGGAGCGGCACCGGGGACATCGCCCTCAAAGCCAGCAACAAACTCAAACAGCTCGCGGACGAGCGGCAAGATCTTCTCGCTCGTCAGCTCGCCAAAGACAACCAGATAAAAGCCCGTGCGGCAGCCCATGGGGCCAAAGTAGACAATGCGGCTCGACCACTCGGCATGGTTGCGAAGGAACGTCGCGCCCAGGTGCTCGATGGTGTGGCACTCGGCCGTGTTCATGACCGGCTCCTTGTTGGGTGTGGTCAGGCGCAGGTCAAACGTGGTGACGGCAGCACCGGTCGCCGGATCGCGGTCGATGCGGCTCACATAAACGCCGGGCTCAAGCAGCAGATGATCAACGGAAAAGCTGGCGATGCGCTCCATGGCAGATCCTCTCGATAGTCAAATTGGAACAGGGCTCTTTTAGCTGGTTCGAATGGTCGCACCAATCATACCAGTCAAAAAAGCCCGTCCCAAAAAGACAACTTAGCCCAGGACGCGGGCCATGCGCGCCTTGAACTCGGACAGGAAGCGCGGGGCGTCAACAGTCAGCGCCACAAGCGCGCTCTTGTCCGGATCGGACAGGCGGTGCTCATCGCAGATGGTGCGGCCGCGATACTCGCCGAGCAGGTCGACGCGCAGGTTACAGCCGAGCGCGCCCACGAGCGTGGGGTCAATCGCCACGGCGACGGCAAGCGGATCGTGCAGCGCGCAGCCACCAAGGTAGGGGGCGTTCATCTCGTACGAGCCAATATAGTGCTCCACCATGCTCGCAAATGCGCAGCCCGCCATGGTGCCCGAGCCCGTCCAGCCGGCAATGTCGCGGCGCGTAAGCACCACGCGATGCGTCACGTCCAGGCCCACCATGGTGAGCTTGCGACCCGAGCGCAGCACGGCATCGGCCGCCTCGGGATCGCTTGCCATGTTGGCCTCGGCGCCCGCGCTCACGTTGCCGGGCACGGTCAGGGCGCCGCCCATCACCACCCCGCGGCCGATAGACATCA
>URYA01000189.1 GCA_900551975.1 uncultured Collinsella sp.
GATGGGCGGCCTCCGTTTTGGCGTGTTGTGACGGTCCGTATCCGGTCGCTTTAGTTCCTGGCGACGCTGTCGAGAATGCTGCGCATGATGGATATCAGGATGCTGCCCATAAAGGCCGATCCAAAGCCGGCAATGGAGATACCCGCGCCCAGCAGATTGACCGACAGGTAGCTAGCCAGCTCAAGCATAAAGCTGTTGACTACGAGCTGAAAAATACCAAGCGTGATAATAGTGAGCGGCAGCGAGATGACCGTCAGGAACGGCTTGACGAGCGAGTCGACGATGTTGAGGAACAGTCCCACGAAGGCAAAACACACCCAGGCGTCGGCCATGCCGAAGGGCTGAATGCCGGGGACAAGAAACGTTGCGATCGCGATGGCGATTGAGGTCAAAAGCCAGTTGAGCAAAAAGCGCATGGTGGGAATCCTTTCTTGCGCATGGCGTGGTGAGGGGCGTGAGGGACACATACCTTTGCAACTCGGATAGATGCACGGACACGGTCCTGTTTGGGCACCCATTGTTCCAGATATTCGTGGAGCTTGCGTGCGCATTCGGTTTCAAAACGGCGTTCGTCCTAAAAAACGTGCCGCTGGCAGAGAGTCTTGTCGCTTTAGTTTGGTGGTGTGCTAAACTGCTACGGGCAAAAGCCACAGGCGTTGCCCTATTGCATATTACGGGTGAACGATGCCCGATGTCAGTATCAACTTCGATGCCTTTTGGCGGGTTTGGCGGTAATCGATGAATATCGAGAACATGTTTGACAAGCCTGATGTCAAGCAGCTGGTCCACGCATTTAGCCTTTTGGACGACGAGAAAGATATCCAAGCGTTTTTGACCGATATCTGCACGCCGCGCGAGATTTGCGATCTATCACAGCGTCTGCAGGTCGCGCGTTACCTGGACGAGGGCGAGCCCTATGTCGAGGTTCAGGCGCGTACCGGCGCTTCGTCCACCACGGTGAGCCGTGTATCCAAGGCGCTCAACGGCGAGTACGGTGGCTACCGCAAGATCCTCATTAAGCTGGAGGATGGCGAGTAGGCCGCGCAAAAAACGAATTGTACAAAACCGCTCCTCCGGGGGCGGTTTTTTGATCCCTTGGGGACGGAGGAAAACGGATCACTGGGTTAGACTGACCCCCTCGATGATCCGTTTTCCTCCGTCCCCAAGGGATCAAATCTGTTGGCGTGGGGCAAATCTGCCCGCTTGGGCGGGTAGGATGGATACATTGATTATTGCGAACAGTTTGAGCGGAGGACCATGCCTGTTCGAATCTATACCACCAATGCCGGCACGGATTTGAGCGATGCCGAGTCGGCGCTGCTTGCCGACCTTATTGCTCGCCACGGGCGTGCCGTGCTGCTGGCGCCAACGTTTGCCGAGCTCGACCTGTGCCGTCATGACGCGGCGGAAGCCGGTATTTCGCTGGGTATCGACTACAAGACGCCTACGTCGTGGCTTCGCTCGCTTTGGGAGCTTTTGGGCGACGGGCGCGGTTTCGTCGACAACCTGCAACGCCAGATGCTGTTCTCGGACATGGTAACGCGTCTCGACGATGCCGATTTGCAGCCGCTTTCGCGCAGCCAGGGCACGGTGCGCATGCTCGCGCGCATGGCCCGCGACGTGTTGCCGGGCGTTGCGGGGACGGGTGCCGAACGATGCCGTGGCGACAACTGCCAGCCGGAGCCAAAAAGCGATGCCGAGGCTCGTGTGTTCGAGCTTTTGCGCGCCTACGCGGGCGGTTTGGACCGTCGAGATATGGTCGAGCCCTGTGAGGCGGCCGACATTATGACCGGTGCCCTGGCCGATAGCCTGCCGGCGTGCACCCGCGCCGTATGCGTGCGCGGTATCACGTCGTTTACGCACGGTCTGCTCGAGCTGCTGTCTGTCGTGGCGAACAATGGGGGAGAGGTCGTCGTGCTGCTTGCCCGCGAGCAGGCGGCGATGCGCGAGGAGCTTGCCGCGGCATTTGATGCCCGCGGTGTGCTGTTTGAGGCCGCGCCGCTGGAGGAGGACGCCGTCGCGCCTGATGCCGCTTGCGGGACCGCCGCTCAGCCTGCCTTTATTGAGGTCGCCGGTCCCCATGCCCGTGCTCATGTCTATGCGGACGCCATCGATAAGTTGGTGAAAGCGCACAAGGAGTCCAAGGCCGATAAAACTACGGCAACGCCCGCCGATCCCGTGCGTGTGCTCGTTGTTTCTGCCCGGGCACCCCAGCTGTTCGGTGAGCTCGCCTCTCGTCTGGCGGCTCGTCACATTGCGGCCGAGACGACTGAGTTCACGGCGTTTTCCCAATCCATTGCGGGCAGGCAGTTTGCGGCGCTTGCCGGCCTGATCGAGCGCATGAAGGCCGCCGATGAGGGTGCGGCGTCAAAGACCGAGTGGTGGCCCGCGCCGGAGCTTACCGACTGGATTTACAGTCCGCTTTCGGGTGCTGATGCCGTCAATGCCCGTACCTTCGATAAGAATATGCGTCTCTCGCGCAGCAAGACTACCGCGGGCGTTAAGAGCCTGCTGCAGAGCGTTCAGGGCCAGGTGAGGGGTGCGCGTAAGGCGGCGAGCGACGAAAACTGGTTTAAGAACGTGCCGTGTGTGGTCTCGGACGTGTTCCAGGCGCTGTGGCGTGACAAACCCGTGACGGCGCTCAAGGCCATGCTTGCCGTTGCCGAGGCGTTGCCCGATCGCTCGCTGGGCAGCTTGGATGGCCAAGCCCGTCGCCAGGCGGAGGTGGCCCTGCTGTGCCACGTCATCGACATCCTTATGAATGGTGCCCGTGCGCTCGACGTGTCGCAGGCCGCGACCGTGCCCGTGCTCGATGGCATTCGCACCAAGGTGGACAAGCGTAGCACAGCCTACGATTACGAGACCTACGAGGTTGACCGTGCGCCACGTGCTCAGGTTCGTTTTGCTTCGCTTGCCGATGCGTCGGTTTTGCGTCCTGGCGGCTACGATGCCGTGCTGTTTGCCGATGTCGATCTGGACAGCTATCCGCTCTCGCACGAGGAGGGGCCGCTGGCCACGCTGACGGCGAGCCTTGGTCGCGAGGGCGTGACGCTTGAGCCCGCGGCCTTGCTGCGCGTGCGCTTTGGCCACGCGATGCAGGCGTCACGCGGCCCGGTTTTGCTTGCGCGCGTGACGCACGATCGCCAGGCGCGCGAGTGTTACCCGGCTGCCGTGTGGACCGAGTTGCGGGCGCATGCCAAGGCCGCTGAAGCTGCTAAGGCCGCAGACGCCGACAAGGCAGCTGACGACGCTAAGGCCACTGGCGCCGACAAGGCGAAGTGCGTGGGTGAGGGCGATATCGTAAGGGACTTCGATCCCGCGGCAGGGG
>URYA01000190.1 GCA_900551975.1 uncultured Collinsella sp.
GGCAACAGCCACTGTGCGGACCGCCTCGCCCTCCGCATCATCGGTATTGGTCTCGGCACCAAACGAGATGTCGGCGACGTAGTTTTTCGTATCGAGCGTGAGCATACCCAGCAAACGGGTGGCCTGACCCACGCCCACAACCATGACACCCGATGCCATGGGGTCGAGCGTACCGGCATGGCCGACGCGCCGCTCATGGAGGGCGCGTCGGCATTGCGAGACCACGTCATGGGACGTGCAGCCCACCGGCTTATCGACGGCGAGCAGCATATTCAATTGA
Organism: uncultured Collinsella sp.; assembly: GCA_900551975.1. GTDB lineage: Bacteria > Actinomycetota > Coriobacteriia > Coriobacteriales > Coriobacteriaceae > Collinsella. Next base: position 281 of record URYA01000190.1, read on the forward strand.
GAAGGCGTTCGACGAGCCATGTACCATCCAATAAGTTAGAGCTCGACGGTCACCGAAGCGGGATCCTCCCCCACCAGCTCGGCCAGCATGGGAAGTGCCACGGCGAGCGTCTCGCGAATCGTTCCGTTGTTGGAAAAGCCGGCGGCGGCATGATGCCCGCCACCGCCAAAGTTGGCAGCGATCTCGGACACATCGAGGTCACCCTTGGAGCGCAGGTTACCGCGTACCTTGGTATCGCCGTCGATGCCCTTTAGAAACAGACAGACCTCAACGCCCATCACCGAACGCACCACATCGACCAGGCCGTCGCACTCATCCGAAGTGACGCCGCAGGCCTCAAGGTCGCTCTGGTACGCATAACTATATGCCACGCGACCGTGCGCCACGGTCTTGATGCGGCCCATAACGATGGACTTGAGATGCAAGAACTCTACGCGCATGCTCTGGTAGACCTCGAGCGCAACGCGCGCCGGATCGGCACCGTGCGCCACCAGACGCGAGGCGGCATGAAACGCTGCAGCATCGGCGTTCTGATACTGAAAACGACCGGTGTCGGTGACCAGGCCGCACAGCAGGCAGGTGGCGATGCTGTCGCTTGCGGTAATACCGCAATCGGCCAAAAAGCGGTCGATGATCATGGCGCAGGCCGCGGCGCCGACGCACCTCAGGCTCAGCTCGGCAAATTCCTCACGCGCCGGATGATGATCGAAGCACACCACATGCGACGAGCGGCGGAGCACCTCGGCGGAGTTATTCAGACGCTCGACGACCGGCACGTCCACAGAGATGAACAGGTCCGGATTGCCGGTATACGCAGATGCCGGCACCAGACGGTCAGCGCCCTCCATAAAGCGGTAGATGCGCGGAACCGGGTCATCGTCTGCCAGCAGCAGGGCAATGTCCTTGTTGGGGAAAAACTTCATAAGCGATAAGCCCAGACCCAGCACGGAGCCCAGGGCGTCACCATCGGGAGACGTATGTCCCGAAATCGCAATGGAGGACGCACCCTCGATGAGCTCGAGGATGCGTCGCTGAATATCTGCAGACTCGCACGATGCGAGGTCGGCGGAATTACTCATCTAAAGCTGCCTCCTGGGCGGCATCCGCTATGGGGTAGCCGTCCTCGTCCTTTTCGATCGCAAGCGTGGCCGGAACGTTTTCCAGCGCACGCGTGATGCGCTCGGCCTCATCGGTCGAGCGATCGATGCGAAAATCGAGCTCGGGTGTGACGCGCCAATCGAGCGAGCGAGCCAACAGGCTGCGAATACGGCCCTTGGCGCTGGCGAGCGCCTCCATGACCTCCTCGTAGCGGCTCGCGTCGCACGACACGTACACGCGCGCGAACGAACGGTCCACCGCGACCTCGACCGCGGTCAGGGTGACCAGGTCGAGACGCGGATCGGAAACCTCAAAGAGCAGGATATAACCGAGCTTCTCGCGAAGCTGCTCGCCCAAACGGCGGGTTGCCTGCGTTTGCTTCATAGCGCTACCCCCTACTCGGTACGGGCAACCTGGTCGATGCGGTAACCCTCGATCTGGTCGCCGGGCTTGATGTCCTGGAAGTTCTCCAGGCCAATACCGCCCTCGGAGCCGCTCTTGAGGCTCTTGGCCTCGTCCTTGTAGTGGCGCATCGAGGCGATTTTACCGTTGAAGACCACGATGCCGTCGCGCACCAGGCGCACAGAATCGGTCGCGGCGATCTCGCCCTCTTCGACGCGGACACCGGCGGCGATACCAACCTTGGGCACCTTGAAGGTATCTAGGACGGTCGCAGTACCCGTGGAGACCTCGACCTCGGTGGGCTTGAGCATACCGATGCGGGCAGCGTCGAGGTCCTCGAGGCACTTGTAGATGACGTCGTAGCAACGGATCTCGACACCCTCGCGCTCGGCGGCGGAGCGAGCCTTACCGTCGGGACGGACGCCGAAGCCGATGATGATGGCGTTGGAGGCGTCGGCCAGGACGACGTCGGTCTCGTTGATGGCGCCGACAGCGGAGTGGATCGTGTTGATGCGGACCTCGGACTGATCCATCTTGTCGAGCGAGTCCTGAAGAGCCTCGATGGAACCCTGGACGTCGGCCTTGATGATCAGGTTGAGCTCCTTGACCTCGGCGTCGGCGATGGTCTCGAAGAGGTTCTCGAGCGTGACGTGCTTCACGCGGCTCTGCTCCTCGATACGGGCCTTGAGCGAACGCTCGTCGGCCAGGGCGCGTGCCTCGCGCTCGTCCTCGAACACGCGGAACTCGTCGCCGGCGTTGGGCACGGACTGCAGGCCCAAAATCTCGACGGCGTCGGAGGGACCGGCCTCGGTGACGGCGCGGCCCTTGGGGTCGAGCATGGCGCGGACGCGGCCGTAGGTAAGGCCGGCGACCAGCGTATCGCCCACGTGCAGGGTACCGCGGGTCACCAGCACGGTAGCGACCGAACCGCGGCCCTTGTCGAGCTTAGCCTCGAGGACGTTACCGGAGGCAAAGGTGTCGGGGTTGGCCTTGAGCTCGAGCACGTCGGCCTGGAGCAGCACGGTCTCCAGAAGTTCGTCGATACCGATCTTCTGCTTAGCCGAGATGTTGACGAACATGTTCTGTCCGCCCCACTCCTCGGGGATGACTCCGTACTCGGTGAGCTCCTGACGCACACGGTCGGGGTTGGCGCCCGGCTTATCGATCTTGTTGACGGCGACGACGATGGGTACGCCGGCGGCCTTGGCGTGGTTGATGGACTCGACCGTCTGGGGCATGATGCCGTCATCGGCGGCGACGACCAGAACTGCAATATCGGTCATGTTGGCACCGCGGGCGCGCATGGAGGTGAATGCCTCGTGGCCCGGGGTATCCAGGAAGGTGATGAGGCTGTCGTTGACCTTGACCTGATATGCACCGATGGCCTGCGTGATGCCGCCGGCCTCGCCTGCGGTAACGTTGGTCTTGCGGATGGCATCCAGAATACTGGTCTTGCCGTGGTCAACGTGGCCCATAACGCAGACCACCGGGGGACGCTCCACCAGATCCTCCTGCGAATCCTCTTCCTGCGTGAACAGGC
>URYA01000191.1 GCA_900551975.1 uncultured Collinsella sp.
GTGGAAGGTGATGTCAAGGGACTCGCGTTTGCACTCCTCGGTCGCGCAGCCCGCAGCCATCACAAGGGCGCCGAGGGTGAGCTCGTCGAGCGCCCATCCGCCGGCACAGGGCTTGCAGCATCCAAAGACCAGGCCATCGACGCCGGCGCTCACGGCAAGGCCCAGGTCCATCTCCATCATGCGCAACTCGTCCTGGTTGTAGTGAAAGTCGCCGCCACGCGGACGGATCATGCACATCACCCGTGCATCGTGTTCGTGGGCATAGTTAACCGTAGCGCTGATAACGCCGGCCGAGGGCGTGGTACCACCGACGGCAAGGTTGTCGCACAGCTCAATGCGTCTTGCACCGGCATCGATAGCTGCCGGCACCCGCTCAAAGTTCTCGGCACAAAACTCGTACAGCATAGATAGGCCCCCAATGACAGCAGATGTTTTCCGACGGGCATTGTCACACATCCCCATGAAGTTGCGGTGGAATAGGGACTCTTTTGGCCTCTGGAGCCCGTATTCAGTCCCTATTTCACCGCAACTAAAAAGGGGCGCTGACTGAGATAGTCAGCGCCCCTTTTGTTAGGTGGGTTAGCCTCCGAGGTAGGCTTTGCGGACGTTGTCGTCATGCAGGAGCTCTTGGCCGGTGCCGGTCATGGTGATCTTGCCGGTCTCGAGCACGTAACCGCGTGTGGCGATGGAAAGCGCCATCTGCGCGTTTTGCTCGACCAGAAGCACCGTGGTGCCGGCCTTGTGCAGGTCCTCGACAATCTGGAAGATCTGTTCGATCAGAATCGGTGCCAGACCCATGGAAGGTTCGTCGAGCATAAGCAGTTTGGGGTTACTCATAAGGGCGCGGCCCATAACGAGCATTTGCTGCTCGCCGCCCGAAAGGGTGCCGGCGACCTGGCGACGGCGTTCCTTAAGGCGCGGGAACTGCTCGTAGACGCGCTCAAGGCCCGGAGCAACCGTGGACTTGGGCTGCGTGTAGGCGCCCATCTCCAGGTTCTCCTCGACCGTCATCTGCAAAAAGGCGCGACGGCCCTCGGGGACCTGAGCCAAGCCCTTACCCACCAGCTTGTCGGCAGGCGTATGGGTAATGTCCTCGCCCATAAACTTGATGGAACCGGTCTTGGAACGCAGCAGGCCCGAGACGGTTTTAAGCGTCGTGGACTTACCGGCGCCGTTGGCACCGATCAAGGCCACGATCTCACCCTCGTTAACGTTAAAGGAGATGTCCTTGATGGCGTGGATGGCGCCGTACCAGACGTTGATGTTGTAGACGGAAAGCATCGGCTCTGCCATTTAGTTCTCCCCCTTATCCTGCTTGCCCAGATACGCCTCGATAACGGCGTCGTTGTTCTGGATTTCCTCTGCCGTGCCCTTGGCGATGACCTTACCAAAGTTGAGCACGCAGATGCCCTCGCAGATGTTCATGACGAGCGACATGTCGTGCTCGATGAGCATGATGGCGATACCAAAGGTGTCGCGAATCTTAACGATGTTCTCCATGAGTTCCGCGGTCTCGGACGGGTTCATGCCGGCGGCAGGCTCGTCGAGCAGCAGCAGCTTGGGGTTGGTGGCAAGCGCGCGGACGATTTCCAGACGACGCTGGGCGCCGTAAGGCAGCGATCCGGCCTGCTCGTTTGCCAGGTGCTCCATATCAAAAATGGACAGCAGCTCCATGGCGCGCTCGTGAGCAGCCTTCTCGTGCTTCCAATACGTCGGCAGGCGCAGCACACCCTCAAAGCCGGAGTAGCGCTCCTGGTTGTGCAGGCCAACCTTTACGTTGTCCTCCACCGTCATGGTGTTAAACAGGCGGATGTTCTGGAAGGTACGGGCGATACCCATGCGGTTGACCTGGTAGACCGACTTGCCCGAAGTGTCCTCGCCGTCGAGCAGGATGGTGCCGTGCGTGGGCTGATACACCTTGGTGAGCAGGTTGAAGACCGTGGTCTTACCGGCACCGTTGGGACCAATCAGACCGGCGATCTCGGTCTTGCCGATAGTCAGGCTAAAGTCGTCGACTGCCTTAAGGCCACCAAACTCAATTCCCAGGTGGATGCACTCGAGTGCCGGGCGCTCGCCCAGGTCGCGGTCGGGAACGATGGCGCCAGAAGGATACGGGACCATCTTGCCCTTGTTGAACTCAAATTTACTGGGCATCGGCTGCCACCTCCTTCTTGGGAGCAAAGCGGTCCTTGACGCGGCCGAAGAAAGCCTTGAGCTGCGGGTTATTGGTAAAGATCATTACCAGAATCAGAACGATGGCGTAGATAAGCATGCGGTAGTCCGAGAACTGACGGAGCAGCTCGGGGAGCACCGTGAGCAGCGCCGCGGCGATAACGGAGCCGCGCATGTTGCCCAGACCGCCCAGGACCACGAACACCAGAATAAGGATGGACGTGTTGAAGTCGAACTTAGTGGCGGAAAGCTGCGAGAAGTTACCGCCGAACAGGGCTCCGGCAGCACCGGCGAGGGCAGCGGAAACCACGAAGGCGATCATGCGGTACTGGGTGACGGAGATGCCCACAGACTCGGCAGCGATCTTGTTGTCGCGCACGGCAATAATGGCACGACCGGTACGGCTGCGAACCAGGTTGAGCACAATCACGAGCGCGACCATAACCAGGATTGCGCCGGCAAGGAAGGTCGAATAGGTCGACACGCCCGATGCGCCCTGCGCGCCCTTGATGATGGCGTAGCCCGTGGCGTCGAGACCGAGGTCGTCGATGGTCTTGGTGCCGGAAACGTTGAAGAGAATGTGTAGGCCAGAAGCGTCATAGCCGACGAGCAGGCAGTTGATGAGGTCCGCGATGATCTCGCCGAAGGCGAGCGTCACGATGGCGAGGTAGTCGCCCTGGAGCCGCAGCACCGGCGTGCCGACGAGCAGGCCCACGATGGCGGCGAAGATCGCACCGACGACCATGGCGATGGCAAGGCGCACCGGCGCGTTGGGGACCGCCGTGAGCAGGCTCTGCGAGACGATGACGCCGCTGAACGCGCCCACGCTCATAAAGCCCGCGTGGCCGAGGCTCAGCTCACCGAGGATGCCGACGGTCAGGTTCAGCGAGACCGCCATAATGACATAGGCGCAGATGGGCACGAGCTGGCCGGAGAAGGAGTTTGTCAGCGCACCGGCGGCACTCAGAATTTGAATCAGGACATAGAAGCCGACGACAATGCCCAGCGTAATGACGTTGCTTTTGGTGGACTTTTTCATATTTTTCAACATAGCAGCCACCTCAAACCTTCACGTTGACCTTCT
>URYA01000192.1 GCA_900551975.1 uncultured Collinsella sp.
CCCCCATCGACGCCCCGCGCTGGCTGCCGCCCCATACCCAGACACTCATCTACGCGCAGGCCATGCGTCGGGCGCTGGGCCTAGATACCCGCGCTGCGCTCTATTTTTCGACCAAGGGCGGCAAGCCCGCGCTGCGCGGCGCGGCGAGTGCCGAGTTGCTCGAGGAAGAGCGCGGCGACGGTCGCATCCCGGGCCTTAAGAAGGGCTTTCCGGGCGAGGGCGGCAGTATGGACTTCGATGCGCTGCTCGACCGCGTGGAGACCGGCATTGCCGAGCGCCTGCACGAGCTCGAGGCGGGCGACGTCGCCGCCGTCGACCCGACGTCGGCGCAGGCCGCGCATGCGCGCTGCTCGTATAACCACGAAGGAACGTTTGTAAGGAGGGACGTGTAGACCATGGATCTTTCGACTTTGATGCCCCAACAGCTGCAAGTCGTCAAAACGCTCGACCGCCCGCTGTTTGTCTCGGCGGGTGCCGGCTCGGGCAAGACCTTTACCCTCACACGCCGCATCGTCTATGCGCTCTCGCCCGAATCCGGTCCGTTTGTCGAACATCTGGACCAGGTGCTCGCCATTACCTTTACCAAAGACGCCGCGGCCGAGATTCGCGACCGTGTGCGCCGTGCGCTTATCGAAGAGGGTATGGACGAGGAGGCCCTGACGGTCGACGACGCTTGGATCTCGACCATTCACGGCATGTGCTCGCGTATCCTGCGCGCGCATGCGCTGGAGTTAGGCATCGACCCCGAGTTCACGGTGCTCACCGATACCGACGAGCTTATGGATCAGGCTGTCGAGCATGTGCTGGGGCGCGCGACGGCGCCCGATGCCGCGCCCGAGCTCGCCGCTTCGCTTAAGGCCCTCTACGCTTGGTATCCCATGGCGGGCGAGGGCGGTTCCTTTGGCGCTGGCGCGACCATCAAGGGCCTGGTGCGCGACCTGCTGGAGCTATCGAGCCAGCTTCCGGGCGGCATGGACGATGTGCGCGTGGCGCGTGGCCAGGCCGACACCTCGGCGCTTGCCGATGCCTATCGTGCGGCGCTGGGCGCAAGCAAGGCCACGACCGAGAAAGCGCAGGCGGCACTCGACGCCATCGACGCGTTTGAGGCGAGCGGCAAAACCATGGAGGATGCGGCGCGACTCATGATGTCGTGCAGCATGCCGCGCGCGAGCAAGGCGTTTCCTAAGGAGCAGGTGGAGCTACTCAAGGCCGAGGCAGCCGATGCGTTTATCAATATCGTGCTTGCCTGCGGCGGCCCGGCGCTCGATGCGCTGGTGGGGCTTGCCCGTGCCGTAGAGGCGGAGTACCGTGCGCTCAAGGCCGACCAGTCTGCGCTCGATAACAATGACCTGCTGCGCATGGCGTACGAGGCGCTGCGCGACTACCCGGCTATTCGAGCTGCCTATGAGGGCCGCTTTAAGATGGTCATGATCGATGAGTTCCAGGATACCGATCAGATGCAGGTCGATTTGATCCGTTACCTGACGGGCGCGGGGGAGCGCGCGCTGTGCACCGTGGGCGATGCGCAGCAGTCGATCTACCGCTTCCGTGGCGCCGAGGTTGAGGTGTTTCGCCGCCAGGAGCGCAAGGTGGGTTCGACGACGGCGTCCGAGACGGTCGCCACGTCCGATGCCCCCGCCGGCGAGCTCGTCAAACTCGTGCGCAACTTCCGCAGCCACGACGAGGTGCTGCGCTATGTGGCGCGCGTCTTTGACGGCGACACCGGTGGTTTGATGCAGGGGTTCTTGGATCTTGAACCGAGCGATAAACGCAAGGACAAGCTCAAGGCAAAGGCTTCGCGCCGCCAGGCGCTGTTCGTTGCCGGTGGCAGCACGCAGGAGCGAACGCAGGCGAAAGCTCGTGCGATTGCGGAGCGGTTCCAAGCGCTCGTCAAAGCGGGGCAGCCCCAGGGCGATATGGTGTTGCTGCTGGGTCGCATGACCAACGCCGATATCTATGCGCAGGCCTTCCGTGACCAGGGGCTCGACTGCGTCATCGCGGGCGGCTCAGTCTTTGCCCAAGCTGCCGAGGTGCAGACGGTGCGCGCCCTGGTTTGTGCACTCGCCAATCCGGCCGATACGGCGCAGGGTTTTATGCCACTGCTGGCCTCGCCGATGTTTGCACTCGGCGCCCAGGAGTTCCTGGCGCTGGCGACCAAGCTCGACGAGCAGACGGGCGAGACGTCGCGTCGCAACATCGATGCGGGCATCATGAGCGATTCCGATGTGCCAGGCTTGCAGGGCTTGCCGCTCGTAACGCGCGCCCGCGAGGTACTGCGCTACGCACTGCGTCGCGTGGGGCGTGATTCGTTCGCTGCCATCGCGCGCGACGTGGTCAATGCCTCCGGCTGGTTCGTGCGTCTGGCGCAGCGCGGCCCCGAGGGCAAGGCCATTGCCGCCAACGTGCTCAAGGCGCTCGATGCCGTGGCCGAGGCAGAGGCCGAGCACGGCAATTCTCCGCGCTCCATCGCGCTCGCCTTCGACCGCTTCTTGGCGGGCAAGGAAGCCCCGGGTGCCCTCAACGAGGAGGGCGACGGCGCGGTACGCATCATGACCGTGCATGCGTCCAAGGGCCTGGAATATCCGGTCGTGGCGGTTGCCGAGTGCTTTGGCGTGCGCAAATCGTCCGGTGCGGCGCAGATGGGCCGCGTCGACGGTGGGGCGCAAGTCGTGGCGCTGCCGGCGCGCTTCGATGGCGTTAAGCTTGCCGATGGGACCTTCGTGAAGGGCGACGACGTCAAAAAACAGTTTGAGCATGCGTTTAAGGGCAAGGGCACGTCGCTGTGGCTGGCCGCCGGAGCTCATGGAGGACGTATGCGCGACGGGCTCTCCCGCCGAGGCATTTGCCCGCCTGCGTAACGACGACCTGCAGCTTTCGCTCGAGGAACGGGCCCGCTTGCTCTACGTTGCCATGACGCGAGCGCGCGAGCTGGTCATTCTGGCGATGGATGCCGGCGTGAGCCGCGGCAAGGTGACGGCGCCGACCTTCGACGTCGAGACCGATCTGACCTACGACGTGCTGCGCCGCATCCTGCCGACCGACAGTCTGGACATGCCGCAACTCGATAGCGACCGTTTGGTGTTCGACAACTCCAAGCCGGGCGACTACGAGCTTATCTCGCTGGCGGACTTTACGTTTGGCGAGCAAGCGTTTGAGGCTAACGCTTCGCTGGATGCCGAGGGCAGGCTTGTTCGCGGCGATGTCGATGTCGCTGATAATGCTGTGCACTCAACTGTGC
>URYA01000193.1 GCA_900551975.1 uncultured Collinsella sp.
TGGTGCCCAGAGCCTGACCCCCGACCAGTTCGACGAGCTGATGCAGTTCATGCTGGAAAGCGCCGGCCGCCGCCACAGCTGCGCCGGCCCACGCCGCTCCGGCGGGCTCCGCACCCGTGGAGCCCGAGGACACCGTGTTCTCCCTGCCTCTTTCGCATGTAACGCATGATATTTCGGATCTCGCCGATAACGAGGACGAAGAGGATGCCGTAGCGGCGCCCATCGGCGCACATGCTGCGGAACAGCCCACAGCGCCCGAAGCAACCCCGGCGCCGGCTCACTTTGCAGAGCCCGTCGCCGCGGCAATCAACGAGAGCGCTGCGGTGTTTGCGGCACCCGAGCCCGCCGCGCCGGCGTTTCCCATAGCCCCGGCATCCGAGGTTGTGCCCGCGTCTACGCCGGCGCCCGAGCCTATAGACGTCAGCCCGCAAGACGACGAGTCGTCCGCCCGCGTGTCCGAGGAGCCCGGCTCCCCGGACACCGGCGATTCCGAATCAAATGCCGAGACCGACACCGTCTCTCCCGGTGACACAGCCGAGATCGACGTTGCCGCCGTTGAGGCCAAGCTCAAAGACCCCGGCTCGACCATGAGCTTTGAACCCCTGACCGAGGAGCGCATCGAGACTGACTCGACCTATGATGCCGGCACCACCACGCAACTCATGTGGGGCGCCCGCTCCGACGTTGGCTGCGTGCGCCCGCACAATGAGGATTCCTACCTGGTGCAGTCGCCGCTCTTTTGCGTATGCGACGGCATGGGTGGTCACGCTGCCGGCGAGGTGGCCTCTTCTATCGCTGTCGAGACCATCGCCAAGACAGCTCCTCAGTCTGCCGACGCCGCACGCCTGGCGGCAGCCGTCGAGGCCGCCAACGCCGCCGTAATCGAGGCTGCCTTGAATGGCCTGGGCAAGCCCGGCATGGGCTGCACAGCCACTTGCGCCTATATCGAAAACGACACGCTCGCCATCGCCCACGTGGGCGACTCGCGCGCCTACCTGCTCCACGAGGGCACGCTCATCCGCGTGACCCGCGACCACTCCTACGTGGAGGAGCTCGTGGACGCCGGCGAGATCACGGCAGACGAGGCTCGCGTCCACCCCAACCGTTCGGTCATCACCCGCGCGCTGGGCTCGGACCCCGCCATGTATGCCGACCACTTCACTCTGCATATCGAGGAAGGCGACCGTCTGATCCTGTGCTCCGACGGCCTTTCGAGCATGATTCCCGATAGCGATATCGAGAACATCGCCACGCAGTCCTCAACCGCGCAAATCTGCGTCGACAACCTAGTGGACGCGGCGCTTGCCGCCGGCGGCCACGACAACGTGACCGTAGTAGTCGTTGACCTGGTTGACGATGGCGTCATGCGCGAGGCGCAACGCGTGCGTCGCCGCAACATTACTATCGCCGCCATCCTGGCCCTCGTCTTTGTGCTGGCAGCTGGCATCTGGGCCTACACGGGTGTCACCGGCTCGTACTACCTGGGTACCTACCAGGGCAATGTCGCCGTCTGGCGCGGCCTGCCCGGCAAGCCGCTCGGACTCAAGCTCCACTGGCTCGAAAGCGAAACCAGCATCAAGCTATCCGACCTGCCCGAAGACACGCAAAACCGCCTCAAGGCGGGCATTCCGCAAACAAGTGTCGACGATGCGCAGGACACGATATCCAAGTACCGCCACCAGATCGACGAGGAGCAGACCCGCCAGGTGATCGACGCGCAAACGATTCGCGACAACACCAATCAGGGATCGACCTCCGAATCAGATTCCGAGAAAACCGCCGAACAGTCCGCCGAGGCCGAAGCCTCCGATAAGAACTAGAAAGGGAGTGCCGCTTATGAGTCGCCGCAACACCGAGCTGCTCTTGCTCATCGCCTCGGCGTTCCCCGTCATCCTGCTGTATGCGATGTACGTGCTCACTGCGGGCGCCGCTATCTCCTTTGAGACGCTCGCCGTACCGATCGGCCTCTTTGCCGCCTTTGCCGCGGCCCACATTGCCGTGCGCATCTTGGCGCCCGGTGCCGACCCCGCCATCCTGCCCATCGTATTTATACTTTCGGGCATCGGCATCACGTTCGTGACGCGTCTCGCCCCCGCTCTCGCCATCTCACAGCTCATCATCCTGTTTGTCTCGGTGGCGCTCATGGTGGGAACGCTTGCACTAGTCAAAAACCTCGACGTGGTCATGCGCTACAAGTACACCTTTGGCATCATCGGCATCATCCTGCTGATGCTGCCTATCTTTATCGGCACCACGATCTCGGGCTCCAAGCTGTGGATTCGCATCGCGGGCTTTACCATCCAGCCCGGCGAGTTCGCCAAGGTCTTTATCGTGCTGTTCCTGGCCGGGTACCTGGCCGAGAACCGCGAGCTGCTCTCCATCTCCAACCGCAAGATCCTGGGCTTTAAGATCCCTCGCCTGCGACTGCTGCTGCCGCTGTTTGCCGTGTGGGGTGTGTGCCTGCTCGTCGTCGTCTTCGAACGCGATCTGGGCTCTGCCGTACTGTTCTACACCATCTTCTTGCTGATGCTCTACGTTGCCACGGGGCGCTTTTCGTATGTCGTTATCGGCCTTGCGCTCTTAGCCGTTGGAGCCGTGGGCGCCTACAAGTTCCTGTCTCACGTTCAGGTGCGTTTCCAGGTTTGGCTCGATCCGTTTAAGGACGCCCAGGGCCAGGGCTACCAGATCGTCCAGTCGCTCTTCTCGCTTGCCGATGGTGGTCTGGTCGGTGTTGGCATCGGCAACGGCATGGCCAACAACATCCCTGTCGTCGAGTCCGACTTTATCTTCTCGGCTATCGGCGAGGAGATGGGCCTTTTGGGCGGCGGCGCCGTGCTCATCCTGTTTATGCTCTTTGCCGTGCGTGGCCTCACCACGGCTGCCCGCGCTAAATCCGACCTCGCCGCCTTTAGCGCCACAGGCCTTACGGCCGCCATCAGCTTCCAGGCCTTCTTGATCGTTGGCGGCGTTACCCGCCTGATCCCGCTGACCGGCGTCACCCTGCCCTTTATGAGCCAGGGCGGCTCCTCGCTGCTGGCAAGCTTTATCATCGTCGCACTCCTGCTACGTGCCGGTGACGAGGCGACCGGACGCGAGGCCGAGCTTACCGGCACCGGAACCATGGCCGCCATCACCGATGATCAGGTCGCATCTGCCGCCGCCCCGACGGGCACGCGCTTTGCCACCTCGTCTTCCTACGGCAGCGG
>URYA01000194.1 GCA_900551975.1 uncultured Collinsella sp.
GTGCGTCCTGGACTGGAGGGGCCGCAAGGTCCTGTCCCGCCAGTTCCCCGCCGACGCGGCGGGCTACGAGGCGCTCGCCGGGGCGATCGCCGCGGCCGGGGAGCCGGCCTGCATCGCGATGGAGGGGACGTCGTCCTACGGGGCGGGCCTCACCAGGCACCTCGCGTCGCTGGGGATGCCCGTGCGCGAGGCGCTCTCCCCGGCGAGGATGCAGAGGAGGCGCCCGGGGCAGGGAAAGTGCGACGAGGCGGACGCGGAGAGGGCCGCCCGCGCGGCGATGTCCGGCTCAAGGCTCGGGACCCCCAAGAGCCAGGACGGGTGGGTCGACGGGGTGCGCTGCATGCTCGCGGCGCGCTCCGGGGCGGTGAAGGCGCGGACCTCGGCGATCAACACCGCGAGGTCGCTGCTCACCACCGCGCCGGAGGGGCTCAGGTCGAGGTTCCGCGGCATGGGAGGGCCGAGGCTGATGGAGGAGCTCCCCTCCGTGCGCGCCGAGGGCGCGCTGGGCGCCGCGCTCGGCGCGCTGGCGGACCTGTGGGCGGCGGCGCGCGACGCGGCGCTCGACATGGAGCGCGCGATCGAGGCGTCCCTGGAGGAGAACTGCCCCGCGCTGCTGGCGATGTACGGGTGCGGGCCCGTGAGCGCGGCCAAGCTCGCGGTCGCGGCCGGGGACAACCCGGGCAGGCTGCGCTCCGAGGCGTCGTTCGCGGCGATATGCGGCGCCTGCCCCATCCCCGCCTCGAGCGGCAAGACCGTGAGGCACAGGCTCAACAGGGGCGGCGACCGGCAGGCGAACAGCGCGCTGCACGAGATCGCGAGGCAGAGGGTCATGCGCGACCCCGAGACCGCCGAGTACGCCGAGAGGGCCAGGGCGCGGGGGAAGAGCGACAGGGAGGTCATGAGGTGCCTCAAGCGCTACGTGGCCAGGGAGGCGTACCGGGCGCTGATGCGCCCGCACGAGGTCAGGAGGCCCGAGGACGCCTCGGAGCTCGTGGCGGCCAGGCGCACGGCGAGGGTCAGCCAGGTGAGGGCGGCGTCCATACTGGGCACCAGCGAGAAGTACATCTCGATGCTGGAGAGGGGCCAAAGGGAGCTCAAGCCCATAAGGAGGGCCTACGAGGCATGGGTCGAGGCCGGACTTCCGCTCGATTGGGACAGGCAGGCCTTCGAGGCCGAGCGCAAAATGGATTCTAAAAAACACCTTGCCAAATAGGAGCGTCAGGACGCAAAGAGGCTCCGCCGCGCAACGCGCGCAGCGGAGCCTCTTTGCATGTCCGAGGACGTTTTGGGAAATAACCCAAAACCGGCCCCAGTAATCCTACAGGAGTTGAGTCCCTTTAGAACTTGTCGTGGAAGGTACGCGCAATGACCTCGTCCTGCTGCTCCTTGGTGAGCGTGTGGAAGTTCACGGCGTAGCCGGAAACGCGGATGGTCAGCTGCGGATACTTCTCGGGGTGAGCCTGAGCGTCGAGCAGCGTCTCACGGTTGAAGACGTTGATGTTCAGGTGGTGGCCACCCTTCTCGGCGTAAGCGTCGAGCATGTGGACCAGGTTATCGGCCTGAGTCTCGGAAACTTCAGAAACCTTCATAATGTGTCTCCTTCGATCGATAGGCGCCGGCCGAAACCGGCGCACTAATCAGTAATCGTTATTGTTAGTATAGCACTAACAATAGTTACTCGCCCAGCTGATCAAGGTCGATATCGCCAAAGAACACCTGATCCTCCTTGCCGAGCGCACTCGGGATGATGGAGAAGGTGTTGGAGATGCCGTCCTGAGCATCGCGGAACGGGAGCTTGGAAACCGAAGACAGCGAAGCGATGGCGCCGTGGCTATCGCGCTTGTGCATGGGGTTAGCACCCGGGGCGAACGGCTGGCCAGCCTTGCGGCCGTCGGGCGTGGAGCCGGTCTTCTTACCGTACACGACGTTGGAGGTAATGGTCAGAACCGAGGTCGTGGGCACGGAGTTGCGATAGGTGTCGTTCATGCGGATGTACTCCATGAACTGGTGCACAACGTCGTGAGCGATCTGGTCGACGCGGTCGTCGTCGTTACCGTACTTGGGGAACTCGCCCTCGGTCTCGAAGTCGACGATGATGCCGTTCTCATCACGGACGGGGTGGACCTTGGCGTACTTGATGGCGGACAGGGAGTCAGCCACGACGGAAAGGCCAGCGATGCCCGTAGCGAACCAGCGGTGCACGTGCTTGTCGTGCAGAGCCATCTGGATGCGCTCGTAGCAGTACTTGTCGTGCATGTAGTGAATGATGTTCAGCGAGTTGACGTACACGCCAGCAAGCCACTTCATCATGTCGTTGTACTTGGCCACAACGTCGTCGTAATCGAGCGTATCGCCCTCGACGGCGCGGTACTTGGGGCCGACCTGCTTCTTGGAGACCTCGTCAACACCGCCGTTGAGTGCGTACAGCAGGCACTTGGCCAGGTTGGCGCGGGCGCCGAAGAACTGCATCTCCTTGCCAATGCGCATGGAGGACACGCAGCAGGCAATGCCGTAGTCGTCGCCGTGATAGACGCGCATGAGGTCGTCGTTCTCGTACTGGATCGAGCTGGTGTCGGCCGAAACCTTGGCGCAGAAGTCCTTGAATCCCTGCGGCAGCTCGGGACTCCAGAGAATCGTGAGGTTCGGTTCGGGCGAAGGACCGAGGTTGTAGAGCGTTTGCAGGAAGCGGAACGAGGTCTTCGTCACCTTCGTGCGGCCGTCGTTGAAGCGTCCGCCGATGGCCTCGGTCACCCACGTCGGGTCGCCGGCGAAGATGTCGTTGTAGGACTGCATGCGCAGGTGGCGCACCATGCGCAGCTTGATGACGAACTGGTCGATCAGCTCCTGGGCGAACGACTCGTCGATCGTCCCGTGCGCGAGGTCGTATTCGATGAAGATGTCGAGGAACGACGATACGTTGCCCAGCGACATGGCGGCTCCGTCTTGCTCCTTGACGGCGGCCAGGTAGGCCATGTAGACCCACTGCACGGCCTCCTGCGCCGAATGCGCCGGGCGGCTGAGGTCCAGTCCGTAGTATTCGCCCATCGTGCGGATGTCCTTCAGGGCCTTGATCTGTTCGGCGACCTCTTCGCGCAGGCGGATGCGGGCTTCGGTCATCGGACCGGTAAGGTTACGCAAATCTTCTTTTTTTGCCTCAATCAGTCGGTCGATACCATAGAGAGCCATACGGCGG